>JBJTIJ010000060.1:0-2569 GCA_046094945.1 Planctomycetia bacterium
CGAGCTGGGCGCACTGCATGCGCCTCGGTGGCAGGGGTGGGCGGGCGTGGGGCGTGCGCGTGGGCATGGCGGGGCTGCGGGTGCCGACAGCTTCGGGGAGCCACTTGCTGGGCGGCGTGGCCGCGCCGCGCGCGGCCGGGCCCGGTAGGGTGGCGCGCCTGCCGCGTGCGCCCGCGCCCGGCCGCGCGCGGCGCGGCCACGCCGCGCAGCATGTGGCTCCCGTACGCTGGCGGCTCCCGGAGGCCCGCCATGCCCACGCGCACGCCGCTCGCCCGCACACGCCTGCCTGCGTGGCGCATGCTGTGCGCCCTGCTGGCGCTCGCCTCCAGCCTCGCGGGCTGTGGCGAGCCGGCCGCGCGCGCGCCCGAGGGCCCGTGGGTGCTGGGCCGCTGGCAGGCCGCCTCGGCCGAGGGCACCAGCGAGGTGGCCTTCGAGCGCGAGGGGGCCGGCCTCGTGCTGGTCTCCGAGGGCGAGCGCGTGCCGGTGCGCGAGGCCGCCCCGCAGCGCTACGAGGGCGAGGTGGCCCAGCAGGGCGTGAAGGTGCGCTTCGCCTTCGAGCGGCGCGGCGAGCGCCTGCACGCGCGCTACACGCTGGTGACGGCCGCCGGCGAGCAGGCGCTGCCCGAGCTGGACTACGCGCGCGTGGCCGCCGCTGCGGGCACCACCACGGGCGCCACCGCCGGCACCTCTGCGGCAGCGGCCACGGCCCGCGGCGAGGCCGGCGCTGCCGTGGCCCCCGCCCCCCGCGGGCCGTGGGTGGTGGGCCGCTGGCAGGCCACGACAGCGCAGGGCAGCAGCGAGGTGGCCTTCGAGGCGCAGGGCGCGGGCATCGTGCTGGTCTCGGACGGCACCCGCGTGCCGCTCACGGCCACCGGCAGCGACCGCTACGCGGGCGAGGCGGCCGAGGGCGAGATGCGCCTGCGCTGCGCCTTCGAGCGCCGCGGCGAGCAGCTGCTGGCGCGCTACGTGCTCGTGACGCGCGAGGGCGAGCAGGCGCTGCCGGAGGTCACCTACACACGCGTGGCCGCCGGGTCGGGCGCCGCGGGCAGCACGGGCGGCGAGCACCCGGCGGCCATGCTGGGCCACTGGCGCTTCACCGACGTGCTCAACGACTTCGACATGCAGACGCAGACCCAGACCACCGTGCTCACCGAGATCAACTACCTGCTGGAGGCCGGCGGCGTGATGCGCTCGTGGATCCGCACCGAGGACGGCAGCTCGGGCAGCATCCCCAAGGCCACCGGGCGCTGGCGGCTGCGCGGCGGCGAGCTGGAGATCGACAAGGGCGAGGGCTGGAAGAGCCTGGGCCGTGCCGTGCTCGACGGCGCGCGCATGATGCTGGTGCAGGGCACGCAGAAGCGCGTCTACCAGCGCCAGTAGCGCCAGTCCGGCCGGGCGTCGCGGCGCGGCGCGGCCGGCCCAGCGAGGCCAGGCCAGCGCGGCCGGGACGGGCTAGGCCGTGGGCGGCGTGGCGGCCGGGGACGTGCTGCGCTTGCCCACGAGGCAGGCGATCACGATCACGCCGCACAGCAGCACGGTGAGCGTGAGGGCCTGCTGCGGGTAGCTGGCGCCCAGGTCGATCTTCTCGGCCTTGAGCAGCCGCGAGGTGGCGGCCCCGGCCCCGGCCAGCGCGAGGAACAGCGTCACCCAGCGCGCGGCCCCCGACTGCCACAGGCCCAGCAGCAGCATCAGGCCGCCGAGGATCGCCGGGATGTAGCCGGTCCAGCTGGCGGCCTTGCGCGGCGCGGCCTCGGCAGGCGCGCCCGTCGTGCCCGCCGTGCCGGCGGTGCCGGGCGTAGCGCTGGTTGCCGGCGTGGCGGCGCCCGGGGCCGCGGCCGGCTCGCCGGCCGGCGTCGCGGCGGAGGGCACGAGCAGCGTGGGGTAGACGATGCCCACGGCCACGAGCAGCAGGGCGAGCACGGTCACGATGCGCGGCATGGCGGCCTCCGGGGTGCGCGAGAGCGTCGCGGGGTGCGTGAGGGTAACGGGGGTCGAGGGCTAGCGCGCCTCGGCCAGCAGGCGGTCGAGCACGGGCAGCAGGTCGGCGCCATGGGTGCCCACGGCCACGCTGCGGTCCACGTGCCGCACCACGCCCTGCGGGTCCACGATGAAGGTCACGCGCTGCGGCCAGCCGGCGCCCTCGGGCAGCACGCGGGAGCGGCGCGCCACGCTGCCGTCGGGGTCGGAGAGCAGTGCGAAGTCCAGCTTCTGGGCGCTGTGGAACACCTTCTGCGCGGCCACGTCGTCGAGGCTGATGCCGTAGCGGGCCACCTTGCGCGTGCGGAAGCCTTCCTCGCTGTCACGCAGCGAGCAGACCTCGCGGGTGCAGCCGCCGGTGCTGGCCTTGGGGTAGAAGGCCAGCACGAACCAGCCGTGGTCCTTGCCGTGGCCCAGGCGCACGGCCTTGCCGTCCTGGTCGTTGAGGGCAAAGCCCCCGGGGGTGTCGCCAGCTGCGATCGCGCTCATCGTCGGGCCCTCCGCGCCGGCCGGAGCGAGCCACCAGGCACCGGCCAGCACGAGCCCGGCGAGCAGGGCAGGGACGAGCAGGCGCATGGCAGTCCTCCACGAC
>JBJTIJ010000061.1:0-1387 GCA_046094945.1 Planctomycetia bacterium
CCCAAGCCCCCGCCCGTGGCGGGCGGGGGCTTGGGAGGCCGGGCCGTGCGCGGGTAGGCTGGCTGTCCCCTCCGGGGCCTCAAGGCCGCCGGGCGGGGGCCGATCGAACCCGGTGGAGGTGCCCATGGCCCGACTCGCATCCTTCAGCAAGACCTGGCTGCCCGCGCTGGCGCTGCTGGCCTCCCTCTGTGGCGGCTGCAGTGCGCGAGGCGCCGGCCCCTGCGACGCTCCGCTGGCCTGCGGCGAGTGCGGTCCCAAGCCCGCCGAAGCCAAGCCGGGCGAGGCGTGGTGCTGCGTGTGGGTCCCGCCGGTGGAGGGCACGGTCGAGGAGCGCGTGTGCGTGAAGCCGGCCGGCACCCGCTGCGCGTGGGTGCCGCCCACCTACGGCACGCGCCAGCGCCTTGTGTGCGACGAGGGCCCGCGCATCGTCGAGCGGCTGCAGCCGGCCGAGTACTGCGTCAAGCGCCAGCAGGTGGTGGTGCAGCCCGAGGGCACGCGCACGCGTTGTGTCAAGGAGCCGGGCTGCGGCCCCTGCCAGCCCAGCACGGTGCGCGAGGTGACCGAGAAGGTGCCGGCCGTGGTGCAGGAGCAGTGCACGCGCATCGCGGTGCGCCCCGACCGCCTGGCCCTCGAGTACACGCCGGCCACCTACCGCGTGCTGGAGGAGCGCTACGAGATCTCGCCCGGCTTCACCGAGCAGGTAGAGGAACCCGCGCAGTGGGCCACCGTGACGCGCAAGGTGGTGCTGCAGCCCGGCCGCTGGGAGTGGCGCCTCAACCCCACCTGCACCGTGCCGGTGGCGCCGCCCGCGCCCGTGCCGGCCCCGGTGGCCTGTGCACCCGCCCCGCCGCGGGAGGTGCCCCTGCATGCGCTGGAACTCGAGATGATCGACCTGCAGCCCGATGGCGACCGCAAGGGCGTGTTCAAGGTCGGCAGCCTGATCCGCTACGAGGTGCGCGTGGCCAGCGACGGTGCGGAGGGCGCGATGGAAGGCCTGCGCATGGTGTTCGACCTGCCCCCCGAGCTGGAGTACGTCAGCGGCGGCGGGGCGTCGGGCCTGCGCGTGCAGGGTACGGCCCAGCAGGCGCGCACGAGCGAGTTCAGCCTCTCGGGCGAGCAGTCGCTCGAGCTGCACATCGTGGCGCGCGTGAAGTCCGCGCCGCCCACGGAGTTGCTGCAGGTCGCGGCGCGCGTGGAGGATCGCAGCGGCGAGACGCTGGCTTGGGAGACCGAGAGCAGCACGGTGCCCAGCCTGCCCTAGGTCGAAGGCTGGGCCTGCGCCCGGAGGCGGCACGCACGAGCCGGCTGCGCACGTGGTGCCTCGTCGCCTGCGCCTCGTGCCCTGCGCCGCGGCCCCATGGAGGCATGGGCGCACGCGGGCGCATGC
>JBJTIJ010000062.1:0-2762 GCA_046094945.1 Planctomycetia bacterium
GCGCCTGCTGGGCGTCGCGCGCACGCGCCGAGTGCTCGGCCAGCGCCTGCTCGGCATTGCGCCGCGCGCGCTCGACCAGCTCCACGCCGGGCCCGCGCCGCGGCTGGCGCAGGTCCACCGGGCCGCCGCGCAGGCCGGCCAGCAGGGCCTGGATGCCCGGCAGGTCGTCGGGCTCCTCCTCCACCAGCACCTCGGCGGGCACCACCTTGCCACGCAGGTAGAACTGCGACAGGAAGGCGCTGGCCGAGCACTCGGCGCGTGCGCGCGACGCCCAGCAGGCGCTGCAGCGCCTGGCCGGGGTGGTGGGCCTGCCCTCGCCGCCGCAGCGCATCGAGGGCTACGACCTCTCGCACCTGGCCGGCAGCGACCCGGTGGCGGCCATGAGCGTGCTGGTGGCCGGCGTGGCCGACCCGGCGGCCTACCGCCACTTCGCCGTGCGCGAGGCGCCGGGCGGCGACGACTACGGCGGCATGGCCGAGGTGGTGCGGCGGCGCTTCGCGCGCGGCGAGGGGCTGGGCGACCTGCCCGACCTCGTGCTCATCGACGGCGGCCGGGCGCAGGTGGAGGCGGCGCAGCAGGCGCTGGCCGCGCTGGGGCACCCGCCGGTGCCCATGCTGGGCCTGGCCAAGGCGCGCAGCGGCGCGGCGCCCGGCGGCGGCGACACGCCCGAGCGCATCGTGCTGCCGCCCGCGCAGGCGGGCGGCGAGTGGAGCGTGCGCGTGCTGGCCCCCGACGACCCCGCCCTGCGGCTGCTGGTGCGCGTGCGCGACGAGGCGCACCGCTTCGCGGGCCGCTACCAGCGCAAGCGCCGTGCGGAGGCCTTCGGGCACGGCGCGCTCGACGGCATCCCGGGCCTGGGCCCCGCCCGGCGCCGTGCGCTGCTCACGCGCTTCGGCTCGGTGGCCGGCGTGCGCGGCGCCTCGCTAGAAGACCTGGTGGCCATGCCCGGCATCGGCGAGCGCCTGGCGCGGCTGGTGCGCGAGCGCCTCGAGACCAGCGGCGAAGCCGGCCCGCTGGAGCACTGAGCGCGCGCCTCAGGCGCGCGCGCGCGACGCCCAGTCGGCGAGGAACTGTGCGAGGCCCTTGTCGGTGAGCGGGTGGCCCACCATCTCGTCGAGCACGCGCGGCGGCACGGTGGCGCAGTGCGCGCCCAGCAGGGCGGCCTGCCGCACGTGCTCGGCCCCGCGCACGCTGGCCACCAGCACCTGCGTGGCGAGCCCGTGCTGGCGGAAGCACTGCACGATGCCGGCCACCACCGCCATGCCGTCCACGCCCGTGTCGTCGAGCCGGCCCACGAAGGGGCTCACCAGCGTGGCGCCCGCCCTGGCCGCCAGCAGCGCCTGCGTGACGCTGAAGCACAGCGTGAGGTTGGTGCGCACCCCGCGGCGCGCCAGCTCGCGCGTGGCCTTCAGGCCCTCGGGCACCAGCGGCACCTTGACCACCACGTTGCGGTGCAGCGCCGCCAGCGCGAGGCCCTGCTCGACCATGGCGCCGGCCTCCAGCGCCGTCACCTCGGCCGAGACGGGGCCGTCCACCAGCGTGCAGATCTCGGCCACCACCTCCTCGAACACGCGCCCGCTGCGCGCCACCAGCGTGGGGTTGGTGGTGACGCCGTCCACGATGCCCCAGGCGGCGTAGCGACGGATCTCGGCCACGTCGGCCGTGTCCAGGAACAGCTTCATGCAGGCCTCCTCGCCCCAGCCTACGCGCGCGGGTGGAAGCGCGCGTGCACGGCCTTGAGGCGGCCCTGGTCCACGTGCGTGTACACCTGCGTCGTCTTCACCGTGGCGTGCCCGAGCAGCTCCTGCACGGCGCGCAGGTCGGCCCCGCCCGAGAGCAGGTGCGTGGCGAAGGAGTGGCGCAGCGCGTGGGGGCCCAGGCGGGCGGCCACGCCCGCGGCGCGCGCGCGGGCCGCGATGACGCGGTAGACGCGGTGGCGGTCCAGCCGCTGGCCGCTGCGCGAGACGAACAGGGGACCGTTGGCGCCGGCGCGCGCGAGGGCCGGCCGGCCGCGCTCCAGCCAGGCGGCGATGGCCTGCATCGCCGGCTCGCCCAGCGGCACCCAGCGCTCCTTGCTGCCCTTGCCCAGGCAGCGCGCCACGCGCTGCTCGAGCCGCACGTCGCCCACGTCCCAGCCGCACAGCTCGCTCACGCGCGCGCCCGTGGCGTAGAGCGCCTCCAGCATGGCGCGGTCGCGCAGCGCCAGCGCGCCCTGGCCCGGCACGGAGCCCAGCAGCGCCTCGACGTGGCGCGGCGGCAGCACCTTGGGCAGGCGTTCCCACGCCTTGCCGGCCGGCAGGCCCTCGGTGGGGTCGCCTGCCAGGGCGCCCAGCGACTGGGCGAAGGCGAGGTAGCCGCGCACCGCCGCCAGCCGGCGGGCGATGCTGGGCGGCGCGCGCCCCGCCCGGCGCTCGGCGCCCATCCAGCGCACGAGGTCGGCGTGGCTGAGCCGGGCCAGCGCCTGCGTGTCGTCGCCGCCGATGCGCGCCAGCTGCAGGAAGGCCCGCACGTCACGGCGGTAGGCGGCCAGCGTGTTCCCCGACAGGCCCCGTTCCACCTCGAGGTGGTCGAGCCAGGCGGCCAGGATCGCCTCGGGGGTGCGGGGGGCAGAGGCGTTCACCACCTCCGGAGGAACGGACCCGGCGGGCCTCGCCTTGAACGGCTGCCCGCCCCGCGGCCCGTGCGCGCGCCGCGGGCGTGGCCGCCCGCCTGGGCCCCCACGCGCTGCGCCACTCCTTCGCCACGCACCTGCTCTCGGGCGG
>JBJTIJ010000063.1:0-2166 GCA_046094945.1 Planctomycetia bacterium
GCAGCGCGAGCCCCGTGCGCAGCGCGGGCCGCCGGGGCCCGGCGCGGGGAGGCCGCCGTGGGCATGCGGCTCAGCGCGCGGCCTCAGCCAGCGAGGCCAGCCGCAGGCTGCCGCCCGCATCGCGGCGCAGCGTGACGACCAGCCGCGTGGTGGCCGGGTCGCCGCCGCGCAGGCGGCGCGTGTAGTCGTAGCTGCGCACGAGGCTGTCGGCGGCCTGCCCCGGGCGCTCCACGAGGCGCGGCTCGGAGACGAGCGCGAAGTAGCTGCCCAGCACGCGCGCGGCCTGCTCGCGCTTCATGGGCCCGGCACTGGCCGGCAGGCCCTGCAGCGCGATGGAGAGCGTGCCCTCGGGCTCCATGCAGGCCACCACGGCCGCGGCCGAGCGGCCCTCGAGGGCGCCCTTGACGCGCGCGAAGGACTCGCGGCAGGCCGCCGCCAGCGCCGCGTCCACCGGGGCCGGGCCGGCCAGCGCGGGCGTGCTGCCGGCGCCCAGCGTTGCGAGCAGCCCGGCGAGCAGCAGCACGGGCAGCAGGCCGCGTGGGATCGAGCGCCGCTGGAGGCCTGGCCTGCCTGCGCGCCATGCCCCGGCCGATGCGCGCCGCGGCGCGCCCGACGCGCAGGGCGCAGGCGTGCTTGAGGACGGGTGCGCAGACGGCTGCGCGGTCGGGGGAAGGCGGGCTGCCATGGCGTGCGTGCCCCAGAGCAAAGCAGGGACCGGCGCACAGTGCGAGGGGCGCGTGGCGCGCGGCCGTGGGCGGGCGCGCGCCGGCTGTCCCTGCGGGGGGACGGCGCGTCCCCGCGGGGGGACGGGGTGCGGTGGGGGCGCGGGGGCGTGCGACAGGAGGGGCGTGGCCGAGGTCCCGTCCGCCCCGACGCCTGCCCACCCGCGCCCGGCGGCCGCCGGGCCGGGCGACAGCGAGCGCGTGCCCTGCCCCGTGTGCGGGCAGGACGCCGTGCGCACCTGGTTCACCGGGCCCGGCTACGCCATGGGCGCCTGCCGCGGCTGCGGCCTCATCCGCCAGCAGCCGCGCCTGACCTTCGAGGCGCTACGGCGTGGCGCCTACGACACGCCCAAGGGCGACGTCACGCAGGGGCCGGTCACCTTCCGCCCGGAGGCCTACGAGGGCCTGCAGAACTGGGAGAGCAAGCCGCAGGAAGCCTTCCAGGGCAGCGTGGCGGCGGTGGAGGCCACGCTGGCTCCCGGCGAGGCGCGCGGCCTGTGGCTGGACGTGGGCTGCAACACGGGCGGGCTGCTGCGCGCGGCGCGCGAGCGTGGCTTCGCCGTGGCGGGCGTGGACCTCTCCAGCGAGCTGGTGGCCATCGCGCGCGCGACGCACGGCGCCGACGCGCGCGTGGGCAGCCTCTCCGAGGCCCGTTTCGCCGACGGCGCGGCCGCGGTGGTCTCCTACCGGCAGGTGCTCGAGCACGTGCACGACCTGGACGCCGAGCTGGCCGAGGTCGGCCGCGTGCTGGCCCCGGGCGGCCGGCTGCTGGTGGAGGTGCCGCACGGCGGCGGCACGCGGCTGGCGCAGGACCGCGTGCGCGTGGCGCTGCGCCTGATGCGCCGCGAGCGCATGCTGCGCAACGTGCCCGAGCACCTGTACTACTTCCGCGCGCGCCACCTGTGCGCCGTGCTGGCGCGCCACGGCTTCGCGCCGCTCTCGGTGGGCACCTACGGCCGCTACCGGCGGCGGCGCAGCCTGCCGCGGCGCCTGTGGGAGGCCGTGCGCGACCGGCTGCGCGTGGGCAACAAGCTGCGCGTGGTGGCGCAGCGGGGGGCGACGTCGCGGGGGCCGGCCTAGCGGGTGCCGGCCGGGCGAGTGCCGGCGCCGCGCGCCCGCGGCAAGCCTGCGGGCCGTCCGGCTGGGCAGCGCGTGGCTGGGCAGCTCGTGGCGGGCCAGCGCGTGGCTCGAGCGCGTGCGGCCGCGCTACTTCAGCCCGTAGCGCTCGATCTTCTTGTAGAGGTGCGAGCGCTGCATGTCGAGCGCCTCGGCCGTGCGCTTGACGTTCCACTCGTGGGCGGCCAGGCGCTGCTCGAGGAACAGCTTCTCCGACAGGTCCTGGAACTCGGCGAAGGTGCGGCAGCGGCCCACGAGGTCGGCCCAGGCCTGCGCGGCCCCCGGCAGGCTGCCCACCGGCACGGGTGCGTCGGCCGCCCCGGGGCGG
>JBJTIJ010000064.1:0-5410 GCA_046094945.1 Planctomycetia bacterium
GAAGAGCTCGCTCTCCAGCAGCGTCTCGGGGAAGGCGGCGCAGTTCACGCTCACGAAGGGGCGCTCGGCGCGCGGGCTGCGCCGGTGCACGAGGCTGGCGATCACCTCCTTGCCCGTGCCGGTCTCGCCGGTGATGAGCACCGAGGCGTCGCTGCGCGCCGCGCGGCGGGCCGCCTCCACCACGCGCACCATGCGCTCGTTGCGGAAGATGGCGCCTTCCTCGAAGGGCGGCACGTCCACCAGGCCGCCCTCGAGCTGGTCGGAGGGCTGCACGCGGTCGCCGCCCTCGCTGCGCGCGCGCGCCACGGCGCGGCCGGCGGCGTGCACGAGGAACTCCAGGCTGCTGGCATCGCCCGGCAGGCAGGCCAGGCCGATGCTCACCGTGGTGCTGGCGCTGTCGCCGCCGGCGTCGGGCGCGGCCTCCAGCGCGCGCACGCGCTCGCGCACGCGCTCGGCCCACGCCAGCGCCTCCTCGCGCGTGAGGCCCGGCAGGCGCGCGGCCAGCTCGTCGTCCGACAGCCGCCCCAGCAGCGGGCGGCCGCCGGCCACGGCGCGCAGCGCCTCGGCCACGGCGCGCACCAGCGCGTGGCCCGCCTCCACGCCGCGGCGCAGCGTGGTGCGCTCGAGGTGGTCGAGCCCCACGCGCACGATCCACACCGGCGGGCCGCCGGCCAGCGCGCGGCCGATGTCGGCGCGCAGGCCGGCCTCGAAGGCCGTCGGGCCCGGCAGGCGCGAGACCTCGTCGAGCGCCGCCAGCCGGTAGAGGCGCGAGTTGTTGAGCGAGACGCCGGCCACGGGTGCGAGCGCGGCCAGCAGGCGCGCCTCCTGCCCGGCGGGCAGCCGCGCGCGGTCCCCGTAGCCCAGCAGCAGCAGGCCCTGCAGCTCGGCGCCGGCGCGCAGCGGCAGGCCCGCCCACGCCGCCGGGCCCTCCAGCAGGCGCCGCGCGGGCACCTCCTCGGCCGCGCGCAGCGCGCTGTCGCCGGGCTCCAGCACCTGCAGGCCCTCGCCGCCCAGCGCCGCCACGAGCCAGCCGCCCGCGGCCAGCGGGAAGGGGCGCTCGCCGAAGGCCTCGGCGCGGCCCAGGGCCGCCAGCACCTGGCCCGGGCCCTGCGGCGAGGTGGCGCCCAGCACCACGGCCACGTCGGGCGCGAAGCGCTCCCGCACCAGCTCGAGGATGACGCGCGCGCGGTGCGCCAGGTCCAGCGAGGCCGCCAGCCGGTCCTGCGCGCGGCGCAGCCACTCGGCCTCCTCGATGCGCGCCTTGAGGTCGATGCGCATCTGGTCGAAGGCCAGCGTCAGGTTGCCCACCTCGTCGGCGCTGGCGGGCTGCGCGGCCACGTCGAAGTCGCCCTGCCGCACGCGCTCCGTGACGCGCACCAGCGTGCGCAGCGGGCCGGCCACGCGGCGCGCCACCAGCGAGGCCACCGTGGCCACCAGCACCAGCGCGAACAGGCCCAGCCAGGCCACCTTCTCGCCCTCGGCGGCCACCAGGGCCTCGACGCTCCCGCGCTCCACGCCCAATGCCAGCCACGAGCCGCGTCCCAGCGGCGTGAGCAGCGCGAGGCTGGCGGGGTCGCCCTGGCGTGCCGGGGCCAGCGTGGGCAGCAGCGGCTCCGCGCTCTCGGCCAGCGCGGCGCGCGCCTGCTCCCAGCCCGCTGCCAGCGCGCGGCCCAGTGCCGCGCCGCCGGGGCCGGCCACGGCCAGCGGCTCGCCGCCCTCGCCCAGCACGGCCAGCGCCACGTCCCGCTTCGCCAGGCGCTGCAGCACCTCGCTGTCCAGCGCCGCGTCGTCCACGCGCACGCCCAGCGTGACGCGCGCCCAGCGGTCGCCGCGGCCCGCGCGCGAGGAGGCCACCGACAGCAGCCCGTCCCACGGCGAGACCAGGAAGCCGGGCTGCTCGGCGCTCTCGGCCACCACCAGCGGCCCGGCCAGCGTGCGGCCCGCGCCCTCGCTGGCCACGCGCGCCGCCGGCAGGTCGCTGCCCTGCGCCAGCGCCACGCCGGCGCGGCCCTCGGGCAGCACGCCCGAGAGCGTGATGCGCACGAGGCGCTCGAGCGCGACGGCGTCCTGCCCCGTGGCGCTGGCCTCCTCGGCCAGCTCGGTGGCCACCTGCCGCACGAGGTCCTGCGCGCGCTGCTGCGCGCCCTGCAGCAGGTCGGCGGCCACGCGCAGCGCGGCGCGCGCCGGCGCGGCCTGCTCGGCCTCGGCGCGCTCGGCGCTGCTGCGGCCCACCAGCCACGTGGTGGCGCCCAGCGGCACCAGCGCGGCGGCCAGCACGCTCAGCGCCAGCCGCCAGGCCATGCGGCGCGCGCGGCCCAGCGCGTCCACGGCCAGCAGCACCAGCGTGAACAGCGCCACGCCCAGGCAGGTGACCAGCGCCACGCGCGTGCGCGTGCGCGCCGCCTCGGCCGCCGGGGGCGGCGGCGCCGAGAGCGTGAGCGGCGTGCTGCGCGGCAGCGTGGCCGCCGTGAAGGTGAGGCGCACGGGCCCGCGCGGGCGCTCGCCCACCAGCTCGCGCCAGGCCGGCAGCGGCGGGCGCAGCTCGAGCTGCTCGGTGGCCTGCTCGCCGTCGCTGGCCACCAGTGGGCTGTCGGGGGCCGGGGCCAGCGTGCGCGCCAGCGTCACGGCCAGCAGGCGCACGCTGCCGCCGGGGCCCGCGGCCGTCACGCGCAGCGTGCGCGCCGCGCGGGCCGGGTCCAGCCGCAGCGCCAGCAGCGCGTGCTCGTGCGTGGCGCCGCCGGCGTCGGTCCAGCGCAGCGCGGGCCGGCTGCGCATGCCCGCCGGGCGGCGCACGCCGCTGGGCAGGCGCTCGGCCACGAGGTCCAGCCCGTTCTGCACCTCGCGCCGCGTGGGCTCGCCCTGCGCGTACTGCACCTCCAGCGCGGCCAGCGTCTCGTTGCCTGCGAGCGCCGGGTAGGCGCGCTCGGCGTCCAGCACCACCCACAGGCGGTCGGCGCCCTCCAGCGCGGGCAGCGCCACCTCCAGCGTCGCGCCCGGGGCCAGCACGTGCCCGTGGCGCGGGCCGCGCGCCTGCGCCAGCAGCGGGATGCCGTCGCCCGAGAGGCCGCTGAGCGGCAGCTCCACCGCCGCGCCTGCGCTTGCGCCGTCGCCCGCGAGCGCCACGAGGCGCTGCAGCGTGGCGCGCGGCGCGCTGGGCGCCGGCACCCACTCCAGCGCGCGCAGGGCCTGCCCGGCGCTGCCCTCCAGCGTGACGCGCAGCGTGCCGCTGGCGCGCGCCTCGGCGTTGTCCTGCACCGCGCGCTCCAGCGTGCGGCCGTCGGCCAGCAGCAGCGAGAGCGTGCCCAGCGCGCGCGGCCCCGTGCGGCGCTCGGCGCGCGCCTCCAGCGTGCCCTCCAGCCGCAGCGTGGCCGGGGCGGCCGCGGCACCCTGTGCGCTGGCCGGCAGCAGGAAGCGCTGCGCGCGGCCCAGCGGGATGGCGTAGGCCTCTTCCTGCGCCGCCGCCTGCGCCAGCGGCGGCAGGGACACCAGCGCCACCTCGGCCAGCACGGGCGTGCGCGCGAGCCTCTCGCCCTGCACGAGGCGCGCCACGCGGCGCGCGCGCTCCTGCTCGTCGGTCTCGTCCAGCGCGCCCAGGCGCGCGGCCTCCAGCGCGATGCGCTCCAGCGCAGGCGCCGCCTCGCGCATGCGCTGCGCGAGGTCGTCCTCGGCCCAGCGTGCCTGTGCGCCCCCCAGCAGCATCAGGCCCAGCGCCAGCAGGCCCGTGAGGCACAGCGTGATGGCCTTGGGCGTGGGCCCCAGCGTGGCCAGCCGGCGCGCCCCCGGCCCGGCCAGCAGCAGCGCCCCGACCACCGCCAGCAGGATGGAGAGGAACAGCGCTGGCGGGCCCTCGGTGCCCTCGGGCAGCACGGCTCTGGGCGCGGGCACGCCCGGCAGCTCGAGCTCGCCGAAGCGGTCCGGGCGAGCGAAGAGGTCGAAGCCGCGGTTCCAGGAGAGGTAGGTCTCCTGCTGCGGGCGCTCGTCGGCATCGGTGAGCGCCAGCGCGAAGCCCACGCGGCGCCGGCCGGCATCGAGCAGCTCGAGGTCCTTGCGCGGCAGCGCGGCCTCGAGGTCGTAGCCGCCGGCGCGCAGCCGGTGGGCCACGCGCACGCCGCGCAGGCCGGCGTTGCCGAAGGCCACCTGCGTGCCGCGGTAGATGACGCCCCAGGCGAGCTGGGGGTTGTGCGGCATGAGCAGGATCTGCCAGCAACCTTCTGCGTACGCGCTGGGCGGCGGCGTGCCGGGCGCGAGGCGCGTGTTGAGGAACAGCTCGAGCGAGTCGCCGTGGAACCAGGGCTGGCCCGGGTGCAGCAGGCGGTCGTCGCTGATCTGGGCCGCCACGTACAGGAACTGCGCGTCGGCCCCGATGCGCACGCGTGCCGAGGCATCCTCGGGGCCCTGCCAGGCGGCCGCGAAGCCCGGCGGGATCTGGTCGGCCCGCTCCAGCACGGCCCACTCGGCCGCCTCGGCCGCGGGCCAGTCGGAGAGGTCGCCGTCCACTGTGGGGGGCTGCGCGAGCTCGCGCGCTACCAGCCGCAGCGCCTCGGAGGGGTCGCCGGGCCCCTCGGCCCAGCCCGTGCGGGCGACGAGGCCGCCCGCCAGCGCCAGGACGAGGGCAACCAGCCATGCCATGGCGTGCCACGGCCGCAGCCGGCCCCAGCTCACCCGGCCTCGCCGCACCTGGCGCGGTGGGCTCGTTGACGAGGTGGTCCCGGCGTCCTGGCTTGGGCCGGCAGGGGGGAGCTGGCCCGGACGGGGTCGTGCCGGTGCCAAGGACCGCCCGTTGGGCCCACGGCCGACCACGGCGCAATCGGGGACCGCCTCCGGGCTTGGAATGCGGTCGCGCAGGCCTGCCGCCTGCCCTCGCGCCGGGCTTTCGCCACGTACGCAGGCGATCGGCGGATTGGACGTGTGCAGGGCCCGGTCGCCCAGCGCGTCCTGGCCAGATGAGCCCATGCAATGGCCTCCCGGGGACCGGGCATGGGCAGGCATGGAATCGGCCGGGCATTCCGCCATCGGGCGCGGATGCTACCTCCGCGCCGCATGCCCTGCTCTTGGGCGCCCACAGGGGGCCAAATGATGTAGACCAAATGGTCTACTATAGTCTGTAATACTACTAAAAGGTCATTTCTGTGACTGGGCTGCACGACGCACCCCGGAAGGGGGGAGGGTCGCCGGGAGGTAGGCGCCTAGGTCGCCGTGGAGCCCTGCTCGGGGCGCAGGCGTGCCGCCCGGGCGACGTGCCGTGCCGGCCCTCTCGCGCAGGCCGGCGCGCGCGGTGTGGCGGTCGCACCATCTGGGCGTTAGGGGGCCAAGCGGCAAGCCCTCCGGGCCGGGTGGCGCGGCTGCGGCCCGAGCAGGGCTCCACGGCGACCTAGGCGCCTCCCTCCCGGCGACCCTCCCCCCTTCCGGG
>JBJTIJ010000065.1:0-2647 GCA_046094945.1 Planctomycetia bacterium
GGGGCGCGGGGCCTCCGGGCACGGGCGGAGGGTCCCCCGGGGGGGGGGGGGCGCCCCGGGAGGGGGGGGGCCCCGGCGCGCGGCCGGCCCACGGCCCCCGCGCCCGCTCCCGTTCACCTGCCCGTTCACCTGCCCGTTCACCTGCCCGTGCCCCGGCCCCTGGGCGCGCCCCTGGCCGGGGGCGCCCCCACGGGCGGGGCGACGCTGCAGGCCGCGGGCGGCCTGCCCGGCCCGGCAGGGCGCCCTGCCAGGCCGGGCGCCCTGCTAGGCCGGGCGACCTGGCGCGCGCGGGCCCGCCGGCGGGCGCGCCGGCACGGGACCGTCGGGGGCCAGGCCGCGCATGGCCCAGCCGTCGGCGGGCAGCTTGCCGTCCACCTCCAGCCGCAGCGGGCCGGTGCACACCGCACGCAGGTCGCGCAGCGCGTTGGGGCGGTGCTTGTTGAGCCACTCCACCACCGCCGCCGGGGCGCGCACCTCGATGCCGCCGCGGCCGCGGCTGCGCGAGACGCGCGCCTGCAGCTCGCGCAGCACGCGCAGGGAGAGGCCCGAGAGCAGACGGCGCCGGCCGGTGCCGGAGCAGGTGGAGCACTCCTCGAAGGTCACGCGCACCACGGCCTGCCGGATGCGCTGGCGCGAGAGCATCACGCAGCCGAAGGGCCCGATGCGGTCCACCCGGATGCGCGCGCGGTCGCGCTGCAGCGCGCCCTGCAGCGCACGCTCCACCTTGCGCACGTCCTTGCGGTCGCGCATGTCGATGAAGTCGATCACGATCAGGCCGCCCAGGTCGCGCAGCCGCAGCTGGCGCGTCACCTCGGACACGGCCTCGAGGTTGGTCACCAGCGCCGTGCGCTCGGGGTCTTCCTCGTCGGTGAGCCGGCCCGAGTTCACGTCGATGGCCACCAGCGCCTCGGTGGTGTCCACCACGATGGAGCCGCCGGAGGGCAGCCGCACCGTGCGGCGCAGCACGTCTTCCAGCTGCGTCTCCACGCCCTGCGCGTGCAGCAGCGGCATGGGGTCGGTCCACACCTCCACCTCGGGCGGCTTGGGCAGCGGCGGCGGCGCCGGCGGCGGCTCCACGTCGGCCTCGGGGGCCAGCGGGGCCTCGTCGGCCGGCAGGTCGTCGGGCACCGGCACGTCGTCGGGCTCGGGCGGGATGGCCCGCGCCGGCGCGTGGGCGCCGGCGGGCTGCGGCGCCGGCGGCGGCGCGCCCGCGCCTTCCAGCAGGCCGGAGGCGAAGCCGTCCTCCGGCGGGGGCAGGTGGGCGGAGGCCGTGGCCTCGTGCTCGGCCTGCGGCGGCAGCAGCGGCGGCGGCGCGGGCGGCGGCGCCTCGGGCGCCAGCCCCTCGCCGGCCGGGCCGTCGCCCGCTGCGCCCGGCTCGTCCTCGCCGAGGGCCGGCGCCAGCACCAGCGCCTCGGGCGGCAGGTCCTGCGGGTACCACACCCCGATCAGGTGGCGGATGCGGTCGGCCATGCGCACGTCGTCGACGATCACGCGCGAGACGTCGGCCGGCATGATGTCGCGCACGCAGCGCTCGGCCACGTCGCTCTCGCCGCGCAGCAGGCCCGGCGGGCCAGCCTCGGCGGCCCGGGCCTTGAGGGCCTCCCACTCGGCCAGCAGGTGCTTGAGGTCGGCCTTGAGCAGGCCCAGCGGCTGCGACTCGCCGGCCGTGCGCACGATGATGCCCATGCCCTCGGGCACCTCGAGGTCGCGCAGCAGCTTGCGCATGCGGTCGCGCTCGCTGCCGCGGTCGATGCGGCGCGAGACGCCGCTGCGGTCGCTGTTGGGCGTGAGCACGAGGTAGCGGCCCGGCAGCGAGACGCGGCCGGTGAGCGCCGGTCCCTTGCGCCCCATGCTGTCGCGCGTGATCTGGACCAGGATCTCCTGGCCCGGCTGCAGCACGGAGGTCACGGCCGAGCCCTCGGCCGGCGCGGGCCGGTCGGGCAGGTCGGTGACGTGCAGGAAGCCCATCAGGCCGCGGCCCAGGTCGACGAAGGCGGCGCCGATGCCGCGCTCCACGTTCTGCACGCGGCCGCGGTAGATGTTGCCGGCCACCGAGCGCTCGTGGCCCGTCTCGAGGTAGATCTCCTCGAGCTTGCCGTCCTCGAGCAGGGCGATGCGCACCTCCTCAGGCTCGGCCGCGTTCACCAGCAGCGTCTTGGTGACGGGCGCCGTCGGGCCCCTGGCCTCGGCCCCGGTCTCGCCCTCCAGCGGCGGCGTGCCCGCGTCGTGCACCTCGACGAGGTCGTCCTCGCTGGGTGCGCGCGTGCCCATGCGCTCGCGACGGCGCTGGTCGCGCCGCGCCATGCGCTCCTCGCGCTCGCGCGCGCGGCGGCTGCGCCGCGGCGCGGGACCGCCCTCGCGGCCCTCGCCACCCGCCTCGCGCGGGCGGGCCTGCTCGCCCTCGGGCCGCGGCGGGGCCGGCTCGTCGCCGGCGCCGGCCTCGGCGCTGCCCGCAGGCAGCGGCTCGCCCGCGGGGCCCAGCTCGTGCTCGCGCCGGCGCCGGCCGCGGCCACCGCGGCGCCTCCGCCGGCCGCGCTCGAAGGGCGCGCCCGGCCCTGCGCCGGGGCCGTCGTCGGGCGGCGGGGGCTCGTCCGCGCCCGGCTCGAGCAGCGAGGGGGCACCCGGTGCCGGCCAGGCCGGCGAGGCG
>JBJTIJ010000066.1:0-2843 GCA_046094945.1 Planctomycetia bacterium
AGCTGGGAGCGCTGGTCGGCCGACCGGGCGCCGGACTACGTCATCACCGGCCGCCGCCGGCGGGGCCTCACGGCGCAGCTCGCCAGCGCGCAGGAGGTGCAGTCGCCGCTGGCGCTGGGCTCGTCGGTGAACAAGCCCGGCTACGACCGCTTCTACCTCGCGCTCTCGCTGACCTCCTTCGACGTGGGCAGCTTCTTCCACGGCACGCGGGCCAGCTTCGCGTTGGACAGCTTCTTCCAGGACGACGACCGCGAGCTGGACGGCAGCGGCTCGGCGCTCGAGGGCGAGAGCGACGTCCAGCGCCTGGACCTGCACCTGGAGGGCACGCTCGACCTGCTGCGCTGCCACACCACCTACGCCGAGCTCACGCTGGGCCTGGGCAACCTCGAGCGCAGCGAGTCGATCCTGTGCACGCCCGTGTTCCGCGAGCTGGGCGTGGCGGGCCCGGCGCTGACCATGCAGCGCTTCATGGAGCGCGGCGCCACCAAGCCCGTGGCCGGCAACTGCGTCGAGGCCACCAACAGCTACAAGGCCGAGGAGCTCTCGGCCATCGCCATCCTGCAGGACGAGTGCCACAACGCCTCGTGGGACTGGACCGGCGGCGTGCGCCTGGACTTCTACAGCATCGACGACAGCCGCCCGACGGTGGAGGACGAGACGCGCCTGCTGGTGAGCGGCGCCGGCGGCCTCGTCTACCACGTCACGCAGCGCCTGTCGGTGTACGGCAACGCCTCGCTGGGCTGGCGCCGGCCCACGATCTTCGAGCTGGGCGCCTCCGAGGTGGTGGACGGCCGCGTGCTGTTCGGCAACCCGGACCTCGACCCCGAGCTGCACGGCAACGTGGAGATCGGCACCAAGATGGCGATGAAGGACCGCTGGGCGCTGCAGTGCGCGCTCTTCGGCCACTACACCGACGACTACATCGGGCCCGTGGACCTGCCGCCGGGCACCGACCAGCTGCTGGAGAACGTGGGCGATGCGCTGCTGGTGGGCGGCGAGCTGGCGGCCTCGTGGCGCCCCTGGACGACCCTCGAGGGGCTCGAGCTGGTGGGCACGCTGGGCACCACGCGCTCGGACGACGAGGACGTGGTGGACAGCGTGCCGCTGCAGTGGCGCGCGGCCACGCGCTACAGCGTGCCGCAGCCGCAGGGCTACCGCGTGCGCCGCTGGTTCGGCGAGCTCTCGCTCTACGGGGCCTCGGCCAGCCGCGACGGGCTGCGCGGGGACGGCGCGTGGGCCACGGCCGACCTGGTGCTGGGCATTGGCCTGGACGGCGGCTGCGGCCGCGGCGGCTGGCTCAACCTGGGCCTGACCAACCTGCTGGACGAGGACGAGGTGCCGGCCACGGCGCTGCTGCCGATGGCGGGCCGCTCGTTGTTCGTGAGCCTGGCCTACGACTTCTAGGGCCGCGCGGCACGGGCCGCAGCACGGGCCGCAGCAGGGGCCGCAGCAGGGGCCGTGCCCGCGCCGGTGGGCCTGCGCGTAGGCTGGGCGCGTGAGCACGCCTTCCCTCGCCGGTGACCTCACGCTGGCCACGCGGCCGGCCACGCCCGAGGCCTTCGCGCCCTACGGGCGCGTGCTGCTGCCCGGCGAGCGCCTGCGGCTGGGCGCGCGCGGCAGCCGGCTGGCGCTGGACCAGGCGCAGCCGGCCCCGCGGCGCGTCACGCACCTGATCCGCTACCCCGAGGCGCGGCGCGTGCTGCTGCCGATGGGGCCGGGCGTGCTGCTGGTGGTGGTGCTGGGGCCCGGCGAGCGGCCCGGCGGGCCGCCCGTGGCCTTCCTGCTGCCGCCGGGCGCGGGCCTGATGCTGGAGCCCGGCACGTGGCACGCGGGGCCGGTGCCGCTGCACGCGATGCAGGTGGCCGAGCTGCTCGAGACGATGGGCCCTGCCGACCGCATGGACCGCCGTCCGCTGGCCGAGCTGGTGGGCGCGCCCGCGGCGCGCGTCGTGCTGCCCGAGGAAGACCTCGGCCGCCCGCGCCGCTTCCACCTCGGCCAGCCCAACGCGGTGCTGCGCGCCACGCAGCTGGAAGGCCGCGTGCGGCTGTGCCTGCTGGAGCTGGACGGCCTGCACGTGGAGCCCGCCGGCCCCGCGCTGCGCGTGGCGCAGGAGCACGAGGCCCAGCGGCTGGCCGCCGAGGCCGCCGGGCGCGTGCTGGCCTAGCTCGAGGGCGTGGCCGCCACGCGCCAGCTCTTCACCCAGCTGCAGCTGGCCGGCACGGGCCTCGTGCCGCCCAGCGAGGTGGCGCTGGAGCAGGCCATGGCGCGCCGCGCACCCGCCGGCCCGCACGCGCTGGCCGAGGCCGTGCAGCTGGCCATGCTGCGCGTGCGCGCGCCGCTGGTGGCGCTGGACGCCGACCGGCTGGGCGAGCAGGTGGTGCTGCGCGCCGGCGCTCCCGGCGAGGCCTACCCCGCAGGCGAGGGCCGGCGCGTGCTGGCCGAGGGCCGCCTGCTGCTGGCCGACGCCGAGGGGCCCTTTGCCAGCCCCGCCGGCGAGGCCGGGCGGGCGCGGGTGGGCAGTGCCACGGCGCGGGTGCTGCTGGCCCTGTTCCTGCCCGCCGACCTGCCCGCCCCGGCCGCCGAGGAGCGCCTGGAGACGGTGCGCCGCACGCTGGAGGAGGCCACCGGGGCCCGGGCCAGCGCCCGCCTGCTGCTCTAGCCCGCGGCGCGGGCGTGCGGCGCGGGCTAGCGGCGCGCGGCCCCAGGACCCGGCGCGGCGTGAGGGCCGCCAGGCGCCCGATCGATCGACGCAAGATGTTGGTGGGGAACAACTTACGATCGAACATCGCGCGCGGCGGCGCGCCGGTTCCCAGGCGCCTGCGGGCGGCCCGGGGCCGTGGGGG
>JBJTIJ010000067.1:0-4343 GCA_046094945.1 Planctomycetia bacterium
CAGCAGCAGCAGGGCGGCAAGGCGGGCAGGGCGGGTGGCGCGCGTCATGCGGGCTCCATCGTGGCCACGAGCGGGAAGCCCTGCGGCCGGGCCAGCGATCGTACCTGCTCGAGGTAGAGCTCGGCACGCTCCAGGCTGGTGACGGTCACCAGGGCGGCCCCCGTGTCGTGCACCTCCTTGGTGAGCCGCACGGCCTCCTCGGGCTCCTTCTGGAACACGGTGACCAGCAGCACGATCACGAACTCGAAGGTCGTGACGTCGTCATCGTGCAGGATCACCTTCCAGCGCGGCGCCAGCTGCGTGCGCTGCTCGGTGCGGGTGTCGGGAGCAGTGGAGGTGTCGGTGGCCATGGCCGGCAGGGCGCCCGCTGCGAGCGGGCCGCGGGGGGATCCTAGCGCCCGGCGGGGGCCTTGGCAGCCTGCGCCAGCAGGCGGCCGGCCTCGCCCTTCACGTCCCCGAAGCGCTCCTCCCAGGTCCCGGCCAGCAGGTCCTCCAGCAGCGGGCGTGCGCGCCCGGGCTCGCCTGCGGCCAGCCAGGCACGCGCCGCCTCCAGCCGGCCCTCGGGCTCCAGCGGGCGCACGCGCGTCACGGCGTTCCAGTGGCCGGCGGCCTCGGCCGGCTGGCCCCGTTCCGTGGCCAGCCGGGCCAGCAGGCGGTGGCCCTCGGGCTCCAGCGGGCGCAGCTCCACCGGCTGGGTGAGCGCGCGCGTGGCGCCGTCGGCGTCGCCCTGCGCCGCCAGCCGGCGGCCCAGCGCCTCCCACGTGGTGGCGTCGCCCGGCGAGAGCACGGCCAGCGCATCCAGCGTGGCCAGCGCCTCGCGGGGCCGGCCCGCCCCGTCGTAGAGCGTCACGAGCGCGCGCAGCACGGCCGTGTCGTCGGGCACGACCTCGCGCAGGGCCTCCAGCTGCTGGAGCGCGCGCACGCTGTCCTTGCGCGCGAGGAACACGCGCGCCAGCGCCTTGCGCACGACGGGCACGTCGGCGCCCGTGGACGCCACGCGCTGCTCGAGGCGCGCGGCGTAGGCGGCGAGGTCGGGCGCCTTGAGCAGCACGGCCTCGGGCAGGGCCTCGGCATCCAGCACGGCGAGGTCGGGCTGCACGGGGCGACGCTCGGAGAGCGCCACCAGCGCGGCCACGTCCACGGCCTCGTCCACGCGGCCCTGCGCCGCGAGCGCCACGGCCAGGGCACGGCGCCAGGCGGGCCAGGCGCCGCGCTCGCGCCCCACGGGCGCATCAGCCACGAGGGCCGCCTGCAGCCATTCCACGGCCAGCGCCTGCTGGCCGGCCTGCGCCGCCCACAATCCCCAGGTGCCCAGCAGCCCGGCGGTGGGCTTGGCATCGCGCGCGGCATGCTCGAGGCCTGCGCGCAGCGCCGCCTCCGCCTCGCCGCTGCGGCCCAGGCGCACCAGCACGGTGGCGCGCAGCACGTGCAGGTCGCCAGCCTCGGGCGTGGCCGCCAGCAGGCGTTCCACCAGCGCCAGCGCCGGTGCGTGCCGCGCGTCCTCCACCAGCAGGCCGAGCAGCTCGCGCTGGCCCTCCAGCGGCAGCGCGCCCCTCTGCAGCGCCCCCTCCAGCAGCGCGATGGCCGGGGGGAGGCGGCGCATGGCCCGCAGGTGGCGCGTGGCCACCCGCTGCACGCCGGGATTGCCCGGCGCTTGCTCGGCGCCCGCCAGCACGGCTGCCTGCAGGTCGTCGAGCCGCTCGCGCCAGCACCACTCGTGGTCGGCCGACCACAGCCGGCTCACGCGCCCGTTCTCGGCCCGCACGCGGGCCTCCAGCACGCGCCGGGCGCGCGACAGCAGGCGCGGCTCCAGGGCGCCGAGCGCGCCGGCCTTGGCGCGCCGCTGGGCGATCTCGCCCTCGGCCTCGCCCCACAGGTCCTCGCCCACGCGGCCGAAGAAGGACGGCTCGGCGTCCATGCGCTCGAGCATCCAGCCCAGCGCGTCGCGCGGGCTCGCCACGCGCTCGAGGCAGGAGGCCTCGGCCTCGACGAGGTCGGTCACCTCGCCGGGCCAGCCGGCCAGCAGCCCGGGCAGGCGCTCGCGCGCGAAGCTGAGGCGCTCGGCTCCCACGGGGGCCTGCACCTTGCCCTTGACGGCGGCCTCCGAGAGCGCCATGTGCAGGGCGTGCCACTCGCGCGTGCGCACGGGCAGCGCGCGCCAGAGCGCCTCGGTGCGCTCCAGCGCCGCACGGTAGAGCGCCACGCCCTGGCCCAGGCTCGTGCTGCCGCCGCGGGCCAGCGCATGCGCCCAAAGGCCCGGCAGTGCGGTGCGCCAGCGCTCGCGCTCGGCCTGCGAGGCGCTGCGCGCCAGCCCCTCTTCCGCCTCCTGCTCGGCCTGGGCGTGGCGGCCCAGCTCGGCCAGCCAGCGCACGCGCTGGCGGCGGGCCTCGGCCTGCTGCGCCTGCACGGCCTCGCCTGCCGGTGCGCTCCCGGCGCGCGCCAGCGCTGCCGCCAGCGTGTCCAGGGCAGCGTCCGTGCGCTTCTCGGCCCACTGCACGCCCGCCAGCGCGCGTGCCACGGCCAGCTGGCCGCCCGAGGCCACGTCGGCCGCGGCCACGAGGCGCTGCAGGGCCGCGTCGCGCGCCTCCTGCAGCGCAGGGGCCTCGCCGGGCCGCAAGCCCGCCAGCCAGCCGGCCAGCGCCGGCAGCAGGTCCTGCGGCGTGCCCTCGATGCCGCGCTCGAGGGCCGCACGGGCGCGCTCGGCGTGGCGGCTGTCGCGCTGCACGACGCGCGCCGCGCGCGCCTCGCAGCGTGCCAGCAGCAGCTGCAGGGCACGCCGGTCGTCGGCACGGTCCTCGGCCGGCAGCGCAGCCAGCCGCTGCTCGAGGGCCGTGCGCAGCGCGTCGAGCGTGGCCTCCTCGTGCACCTCGTCGAGCAGCTGGCCCGCATTGGCCAGCAGCCCGAAGGTGGGCTCGGGGGCGTGGCCCACCACGGCGGCGGCCAGCGCCGCCAGCGCACGGTGGTCCTTGGTCTCGCGGTAGAGCCACTGCAGCACCCACAGGTGCTGGCCCGGCCACGGGGCCTTCTCCATCAGCATCTCGAGCGCCAGCCAGGCCTCGGGGGGGAGGTCGCCGGGCAGTCCGCCCGGGCCGCTGGCGCGGCGCTGCTGCTGCAGCCACTGGCGCAGCTCCCACTCGCCCATGGCGCCGAACGAGGCGCGCACGGCCTCCTCGCGCCCCGCGCGGTCGCCCGCGACCAGGCGCCAGGTGGCCAGCGTGGTCCAGTCCTGCGCCGAGAGCGCGCCCTCCGTGGTGGCCAGCGCCTGCCAGGCGCGCGCTGCCTCGGCCGGGCGTCCCAGCTCGGCCTCCAGCCAGCCTGCGAGCCGGCGCCAGCGCACGTCGAGCTCGTCCTGGCCCGTCCAGCGCTCCAGCGCCGCCAGCAGGTCGCTGACGCGGTCCAGCGCCAGCCACAGGCGCACGCTCTCGTAGCGCCAGTCGTGGCTGGACAGCGGCCAGCGCGCCTCGAAGGCCTGCAGCGCCTGCGCCGCCAGCGCCGGGTCGGCGCCGCGCCGCGTGGCGGCGTGCGCCAGCAGCAAGGCCGTGCGCGCCGTGCGCACGCGGGCCACCTGCGCCTGCGGGTGCTCGGGCGGCAGCGCCTCCCACGCCGTGTCCGACAGCAACGCGAGGGCGCCGGCCACCACGGCGGCGAGGTCGCTGCGGTTCTCGCTGCGCAGGGCCAGCGCCTCCAGCCGCGCCCACGGCAGCAGCGGTGCGGGGCCCTGCAGGCCCACGAGCCGCTGGGCGAGCGCCTCGCGGGCCGCGCTGCGCGCCTCGCGGGCAGCCACGCGCGCCGCCTCGCGGCTGCGCGCGGCGCGCTGGGCCGGCGTGCCCAGCAAGGCCTCGACGCGCGCCGGGAGGGCCCAGGCCAGCCAGCGGCGCAGGTCGCGCGCGGCGCGGCCCTCGCAGCGTGCCGCGGGCTCGTCGCTGCCCGCCAGTTCCACCACGAGCGCGAGCGCCTCGTCCTCCTGCGCGCTGGCGTGCGGGCTCTCCAGCAGCGCCTCCAGCAGCGCCTGCGCCGCGGCTGGGCGCGCCCGGCCCGTGGCCGCCTCGCGCTGCCGGCGGGCCACCGCGAGCACGCTGCTGCGGTCGCCGCGCTCCGCGGCCAGGGCTACGGCTTCTGGAGCCAGGCCTTCGCGCCGCTCTTCGCCGACGCACTGCTGGAGGCCGTGCGCTTCCATGCCGGGCATGCCGATCCGCGCCGTGACCTGGCGCTGTCGGCCCTGGGCGTCTGGCGCGAGAGCGGGCTGGCCGCCGCCGTGGCCCCGCGTGCGCCGCTGCGCGCGGCGGCCACGCGGCCGCAGGCCCTGGCCGGCTGGTCGCTGCCGCGGCTGGAGGCCACGCTGT
>JBJTIJ010000068.1:0-2040 GCA_046094945.1 Planctomycetia bacterium
CCTCCCCCACCCGCAGGCGCCACGGCGCGCGGCCGCGGCCTGCGCGGCAACGCCCGGGATGGCGGGCCGGCCACCCGGGGCTGGTGCAGGTGCGGCTCTCGGGCGGCGGCACGCGCAACCCCACGCTGTGCGCGGCCATCACGGCCGCGCTGGCCGCCGAGGGCTTCGCGGCCGAGGCGCTCGAGCCGGCCTTCAGCGACGCCAAGGAGGCGCTGGCCTTCGCGCTGCTGGCCGACGCCACGCTCTGCGGCCTGTGCTCCAACCTGCCGGCGGCCACCGGGGCGCGCCGCGCCGTGCCGCTGGGCAAGATCAGCCTGCCGGCCTGAGCGCCCGCGTGGCCGGCCCGCCATCCCGGGCGTTGCCGCGCAGGCCACGGCGCGCAGTAGCGTGCGCGCATGGGTCACGAGCCGCTGGCGCGACACGAGCCGCTCTCGCTGGGCGTGGAGGTGCTGCCGCACGGGCAGGGCCTGCCGCTGCCCGCCTACGCCACGCCGGGCAGCGCCGGGCTCGACCTCTGCGCCGCGCTGGAGGCCCCGCTGGCGCTGGCGCCGGGCGCGCGCTCGCTGGTGCCCACGGGCCTCAGGCTGGCCATCCCCGCCGGCCACGAGGGGCAGGTGCGGCCGCGCAGCGGCACGGCCCTCAAGCAGGGCCTGACCGTGCTCAACGCGCCGGGCACCATCGACAGCGACTACCGCGGCGAGCTCAAGGTGCTGCTGGTGAACCTCGGCAGCGAGCCCATCACGCTCGAGCGCGGCCAGCGCATCGCGCAGCTGGTGATCGCCCCCGTGGTGCAGGCGCGCGTGGTGCCGCAGGCCCGCCTCGATGCCACCGCGCGCGGCGCCGGCGGCTTCGGCAGCTCGGGGGCCTAGGCGCGCCGGCGGCTCAGGCGCCCAGCACCTTGCTGGCCAGCTCGGTGCCGCGCACGCGCGCCGCGATCTTGGCGAAGGCCACCTCGCGCGAGGTGGAGGTGTCGTCGGCGAAGGGCGAGAAGCCGCAGTCGTCGCAGGTGCCCAGCTGGTCCAGCGGCAGGATCGAGGCCGCCTCCAGCACGGCGTCGCGCACCTCCTCGGGCGTCTCGACGCGCGCCGTGAGCGGGTTGGTCACGCCGACGTAGACGCGCTGGCCCGGGCGCAGGTGCGCGCGCACCAGGCGCAGCGTGCGCGTGCGGTCGCGCTCGCCGGCCAGGGCCACGAAGAAGCGCGCCGCATCGAGGCGGAAGAGGTCGGGCAGCAGCTCGGCGTAGTCCACGTCGGCGCTGTGCGTGGAGTCGTGGTCGCCGCCAGGGCAGGTGTGCACGCCCACCTTGGCCCGCTCCGCGGGCGAGAGGCGCGCCAGCACGGCGTTGTTCAGGTCCACGAAGGCGCGCAGCACGCCCTTGCTGGGGTCGAGCTTGACGGCCAGCCGGCCCTCGGTGAAGTCCAGCTGCACCGATTCGGCGCCCGCTGCGAAGGCGTCGCGGATGTCGGCCACGCAGCCGGCCGTGAGGTCGGCGATGAACTGCTCGCGCGGGTAGCCGGGGAGGCCCGCGGCGGGGTAGAGCAGGCTCAGGGCCGAGGGTGCGATCACCGCCTGCTTGAGGGGCAGGCGGGTGTGGCGGCGCGCCGCCCGCACGTAGGCACCCGAGGTGAGCGCGTAGCGGAAGGGGCCGCGGGCCAGCGCCGGCAGCCGGCGCGTGTGGCCGTCGGCGAAGGCGATGGTCACGCCCTCGGGCGAGAGGTTCGTCAGGCCCGCCAGTGCATAGGTGGCGAAGGAGGGCTTGGCTTGCTCTCCGTCCGTGACCACGGGCGAGCCGGTGGCCGCGAAGCGCTCGAGGGTGTCGGCCACGGCCGCGTCCACTGCCGCGGCGTGCTCGTGCGCGCTCAGGGTGCCGGCGGCCAGCCCGCGCTGGGCCTCCAGCAGGGAGGCGGGACGGGGCAGGCTGCCGATGGGTTCGGTGGGGAGCATGGTGTCCGGCTAACGCGCCGCGCCGCCCGGCCTTCCCACGGGCTGGCCGCCGGCACCCTGAGCGCGCACGAGCACGCCGCGGCAGTGGACGCGGCC
>JBJTIJ010000069.1:0-3663 GCA_046094945.1 Planctomycetia bacterium
GGGTGGTCGAGGCCCGGGTGCCCGGACCGGGTTGAATGGTACCGTGCACAGCCTTGCCTGCACGGCCCGGGATGCCTACCGCGTGACCTCCACCCTGACCCGACTCGCGCTGGGCTGCCTGCTGGCCTGCCTGTGCCTGCCGGCCCCTGCCGGGGCCGCGCCCGAGCCGCCCGCGGGCGCGCCGCCGGCGGCGCCCGTGGCGCCGGGCACGCCGCTGGACCGCTGCTTCAAGGGCCGCGTGCTGGCCCTCAAGGGCAACGAGGTCACGCTGCGCTACGACTTCAGCGACAAGGCGCAGCTGGACGACTGGCGCGAGGGCGTGCCCTTCCCCATCGAGAAGGTGGCCGGCCAGGGCATCGCGTGGTTCGACGAGCGGCTCGAGATCAAGGGCAGCACGGGCGCGCGCCACAAGGCCGAGTGGGCGGGCGAGGTGTGGGTCACCTGCTCCCTGACGCTGGACGGCGAGAAGGACCTGGGCGGCGTGCTCATCCCCGCCGACGAGGGCGACTCCTTCGCCTCCTTCTCGATCATGGAGACCTACTTCCACTCGTGGGACAAGGGCGAGGGCAAGCAGCACACGATCCTCAAGTTCGGCAAGCAGTGGCGCGAGTCGGGCAGCACGGCCGACTTCATCGGCTTCCGCTACGTGGCGCGCCGGCCCCCGTCGGTGGCGCCCAAGGCCGGCGACGTGGTGCAGCTGGGCTTCGGCCTGCAAGAGGGCAAGCTGGGCATGGACACCGAGGAGTTCCAGCTGCGCGGCAAGGACCCGGGCAAGCGCTTCAAGGAGTACCGGCCCGGCTTCTACACCATCAAGACGCGCATGCTGGTGGACAACGTGGTCATCACGGGCCGGCTCTCGGCGGCCTGGCTGGCGCAGGAGAAGGTGGCGCTGCGCACCGAGACCCCGCTGGTGGACCTCACCACGCAGGTGGACGAGGCCACCAAGGCGCTGGCCTCCGAGTACGCCGCGGGCAAGAAGCCGGCCGCCGAGCTGGTGCGCGTGGTGGGCGACAGCGGCGCGCTCAAGCCGGCCCGCGACGCGCTGGCCGAGGCGCTCTCCTCCGGCCCGCGCAAGGCCGTCAAGGCCGTGATCGACCTGCTCTACAAGAACGACCTCGAGTCGCGCACCTACGGCGTGGGCATCGTCAAGCGCCTGCTGGGCAAGGACTACGGCTACCAGCCCAAGGCCTCGGAAGACAAGCGCAGCGAGTCGATCCGCGCGCTCAACGACGACCTGAAGAAGAACCCCGCGCTGCTCGACGGGCCCTAGCCCGCCTGCTGCCCCCTGGAGCCTCCATGCGTGCCCTGCTGCGACCGATGGCCTGGCTGGCCGTGCTGGCCCTGCTGCTGCTGTCCACCGCCGGCGATGCGGCCGCGCGCGGCGGCGGCGGCGGTGGCATGGGCGGCGGCCGGGGCGGCTTCGGCGGCGGCGGCCGGGCCGGCGGCTTCTCGGGCCGTGGCGGGGCCATGCGCGCCGCAGCCGCGGCGCGGGCCGGCTCCAACGCGGGCCGCGGCGGCACGGGCTTCGGCATGCGCGGCACGCGCACCGGCGACCGCACGGCCAAGGAGTGGGAGGTGCTCCAGTCCATCGAGGAGCGCAAGACGGCCATCCAGTCGCGCCGCGAGCGCCTGATGGACCTCGATCGCAAGGAGCGCCAGGAGGCCTTCCTGGCGCAGGCGCGCGGCGCGCGCGCCCTCGTGCTGGGCAAGCCGGTGGCCGGCCAGCCGGGGAGCGCCCGATGAGCGCCGGGGGCACGCTGCGCTGGGGCGGCTGGCTGGGCCTGTGCTCGGCCGTGCTGCTGGCCCCGCTGGCCGGGCCGGGGCTGCGCGCGGCGCACGCCGAGGACCCGCCCGCCGCCGAGCAGGCCGACCCCAGCGAGGGCGCCGACCTGGCCGCGGCCGAGGCTGCGCTGCTGCAGGCCGATGCGCTGCGCGAGGAGGGCCGCTGGAACGAGGCGGCCGAGAAGTACTGGGAGGCGCGCAAGGCCAACCCGGCCGACTACCGCACGCACCGCCACTACCAGGACATGTGCCGCCGCGCCGGCGACGAGGCCGGCAAGCTGGTGTCCGACTACGACGACCTGCTCAAGCTCTACGGCGAGAAGGCGGTGGGCTTCAAGGTGCACCGCCTGCGCCTGGACCCGCCGGCCCAGCGCGTGCCCGCGCTGGAGGAGCTGCACGCGGCCCGCCCGCAGGACCTGGACATCACCTTCGACCTCGCGCGCGCCCTGCTCGAGGCGGGCGAGGCGGCCAAGGCCCAGAAGCTGCTCAAGGAGCTGTCGGCGCTCAGCGGGGCGGCGGCCGTCGATGCCGTGCTGCTGGGCGTGGAGGCCGACCTGCGGGCCGGCGCGCCGGCCGAGGCTCGCAAGCGGCTCGATGCCGCGCTGGCCACGCAGCCCACGCAGCGCGACCTGCTGCTGCAGGCGGCGCGGCTGGACCTCGCGGCCAAGGCGCTGGACACGGGCCTGGAGCGCGTGCGCAAGGTGCTGGCCGGCCGCCCCAACCACCTGGCTGCCAGCCTGGTGGAGAGCGAGATCCTCTCGCGGCAGGGCAAGCGCGACGAGGCCATCGCGGCCCTCGAGCGCGTGGCGCGCACGGCCAAGGACAGCCACGAGGTGCTGCTGCCGCTGGCCGACCTGGTGGCCCAGCAGGAGACCGAGGTGGCCTACGCGCGCGCCACCGAGCTGTACGCCAAGGTGCTGGAGGCACGCCCCGGGCTGCCGCGCGCGCACTACGGCCAGGCCTGGATCCTCGAGCGCCAGCAGAAGTGGAAGGAGGCCGAGGACGCCTACCGCCTGGCGCTGGGCGAGGACGCCACCTGGGCGCGCGCCGTGCACTCGGTGGGCTACTGCATGTTCCGGCAGGGGCGCGTCTCCGAGGCGCAGGTGCAGATCAAGCGCGCGCTCGACCTCGACCCGGCCTTCGTGCCCGCCATGCTCGACCTGGCCGCCACCTACGACGCGCAGGCCAAGTACGCCGACGCGCTCAAGCAGTACGAGAAGGTGCTCAAGGTGAAGGGCCAGGAGGAGAACCTGCGCGCCCTCATCAACTCGGCCTTCGACCACGAGGCCACGGGTGCCTTCCCCAAGGCCTACGAGATGCTGGTCAAGGCGCAGAAGATCGCGCCCGACGACGTGGACATCGTCACGTGGCTGGGCGACAACGCGTACTTCCAGGAGAAGTGGAAGGACGCCGAGAAGTGGTACCAGAAGGCCGTCTCCATGGACGACAAGGCCTTCTTCGCCTGGCGCGGCCTGGGCTTCGCGCTGGGCCAGCAGAAGCGCTGGGCCGACGCCGTGGTGGCCTTCGAGCGCGCGCGTGCCCTCAAGCCCACCGACAAGGACATCCTCTTCGCGCTGGGCGACATCTACATGGTCGAGCTCGAGGACCTCGAGAAGGCGCTGGCTGCCTACGAGGAGTACGTGCAGGCGGGCGGCGACGACCCCGCCGTGCCCGAGATCATCGCCGAGATCAAGAAGGAGCTGGGCAAGTAGGGGCCGGCAGGGCACGGCAGGCCGCGGACGGCCGGCGCCGGCCGGGCCCGCGGGCGGGGCGGGCGCGCGGCGCGCCCTGCGGCGGACCAAGCGCCACGTGGCCGAGCCGCAGCCCGGCCGGGACCTCCGGCGCGCGGACGGCGGGCCCCACGGCGTGCGCCGGAGGGGG
>JBJTIJ010000070.1:0-5887 GCA_046094945.1 Planctomycetia bacterium
GGGCTGGGCATGGTCCTGGGCACCATCTTCGCCACCGAGGGCTACTGGAAGGGCGAGACGCCCACCGACGCCGCCGAGCGCCAGATGGCCTGCTACGAGCTGCTGCTGGCCACGCACCAGGCCGACCTGTTCCGGGTGGAGAGCCGCGGCGACCTCTCGCTGTGCAAGCCCGGCGGGCCCATCGGCATGCTGCACCTGATGGAGGGCGCCGACCCGCTGCGCTCGCCGCGCGAGCTGGCGCGCTGGGTGGAGCGCGGCGTGCGCGTGGTGGGCCTGGCGTGGAACACGCCCAACCGCTGGTGCGGCGGCTGCAAGGACGACACGGGCGTGACGCGCGAGGGCCTGGTGCTGCTCGACGAGATGCGCGCGCTGGACGTGCTGCCCGACCTCTCGCACCTCAACCCGCGCGCGGTGGACGACGTGCTGGCGCACCACGCCGGCTGCGTGGTGGCCAGCCACAGCAACTGCCACGCGCTGCGCGCCCACCGGCGCAACCTCACCGACGCGCAGATCCGGCGCGTGGCCGAGCGCGACGGCGTGGTGGGCGTGGTGCTCTACAACCCCTTCCTGGCCGGCGACGAGGGCGCCACGCTCGACACGGTGCTGGCCCACATCCAGCACATCGCCGACCTCGTGGGCCCCGACCACGTGGCGCTGGGCAGCGACCTCGACGGCGGCTTCCGCACCACCAGCGCCCCGCAGGGCATCGCGACGGTGGCCGACCTGCGCCGCATCGGCGAGGCGCTGGGCGCGCGCGACTGGCCCGAGCCGGCCATCGAGAAGGTGATGGGCGGCAACTGGCTGCGCGTGCTGCGGCGCGTGCTGCCGGAGTAGGGCCGGGGCGCACGGCAGGGGTATCCTCGCGCGCCATGGACGCTGCCGGCCCGGTCGTGCGCTTCGAGCAGGTGACCAAGCGCTTCGGCGCCTTCACCGCCGTGGACGGCATCTCCTTCAAGGTGCCCCGCGGCTGCACCTTCGGCATCCTGGGCAGCAACGGCGCCGGCAAGACCACCAGCATCCGCATGCTGATGAACATCTACCGGCCCGACGCGGGCCTGGTGGAGGTGCTGGGCTCGCGCGTGGACGAGGCCACCAAGCCGCGCGTGGGCTACCTGCCCGAGGAGCGCGGCCTCTACAGGAAGATGCGGCTGGAGGAGACGCTGCGCTTCTTCGGGCGCATCAAGGGCCGCGACGACGCCTTCCTCGCGCCGCGCATCACGCACTGGCTGGAGGTGATGGGCCTGTCGGCCTGGCGCCACCGGCGCGTGGAAGAGCTCAGCAAGGGCATGGCCCAGAAGCTGCAGTTCATCGTCACGGTGGCCCACGAGCCCGAGCTGCTGGTGCTCGACGAGCCCTTCTCGGGGCTCGACCCCGTCAACCGCGACGCGCTGCGCGACGCGGTGCTGGGCCTCAAGCGCGCCGGCACCACGATCGTGTTCTGCACGCACGTGATGGAGCAGGCCGAGCAGCTCTGCGACCGGCTGGTGATGGTGCACCGCGGGCAGGTGCGGCTGCGCGGCACGGTGGCCGAGGTGCGCGCCAGCGAGGGCCGCGACGCGGTGCAGCTCGAGCACCGCCTCAAGCCCGGCGCCAGCCTCGCGGGCCTGCCGGGCGTGGAGGCCGTGCACGACCGCGGCCACGAGGCCGAGCTGCTGCTGGCGCGCGGCGCCGACGCCAGCCTGCTGCTGCGCGCGCTGCTGGAGCGCACCGAGGTGCGGCGCTACGAGCTGCACCACCCCAGCCTGCACGAGATCTTCAAGCGCGTGGTGGCCGAGGGCGCGCCCGCCGCCGGGGAGGCGCCGGCCGCATGAGGCGCACCTTCCTCGTCTTCGCGCGCGAGTACCTCGAGAACGTGCGCACCAAGGCCTTCCTCATCGGCCTGGTGCTCACGCCGGTGTGGATGGGCCTGATGTTCCTCGTGCCCATGCTGGGGCGCGACGCCACGCGCTCGGAACGCCTGCTGCTGCTGGACGAGACCGGCGTGCTGGCCGGCCCGCTGGCCGGGCAGCTGGCGCAGCTGCGCGCGGCCGACGGCCGGCCGCGCTTCCGCATCGAGCCGCTGCCGGCCGGCGAGGCCCTGCACGCCGACGACCTGCAGCGGCGCGCCGGGCAGGGCGAGGCCTTCGTGCTGCGGCTGACGCCCTCGCTGCTGCAGAACAAGCGCCGGCCGGCCGAGGGCGAGGCCGCGCCGGCCCTCTACGGCCCCAGCGGCGTGGGCGCGCTGGAGGCGGGCCGCCTGCTGGAGCAGGCCGTGCACACGGTGGTCAACGGCTGGATCGTGCGCGAGAGCCAGGTGGACCCGGCCGTGGCCGTGGCGCTCATGGCCCCCACGATCAAGTACACGAGCCTCACCGAGGAGGGCAAGGTGGGCGGCGCCACGCAGGCGCTGGCGCCCTTCCTCACCATGCTCATGCTGTACCTGGGCGTGGTGGGCATCAGCCAGATGCTCATCAGCAGCACGATCGAGGAGAAGGCCAGCCGCGTCTACGAGATCCTGCTCTCGTCGGTGTCGCCGCTGCAGCTCATGGCGGGCAAGATGCTGGCCATCTGCGCCGTGGGCCTGACGCTGCTGCTGGCCTGGTCGGGCGGCGGCCTGCTCACGGCCAGCGTGCAGGGCCTGGGCAGCATCGTCAGCGGCGCGCAGGCCGGCCTGTTCCTGGCCTACTACCTGCTGGGCTTCCTGATGATCGCCAGCCTGATGGTCATGGTGGGCAGCGCCTGCAGCACGCTCAAGGAAGCGCAGAACCTCATGTCGCCCATCTCGATGGTGCTGGCCCTGCCGCTGCTGCTCTCCTTCCTCGTCATGCGCGACCCCAACGGCACGGCGGCCACCGTGCTCTCCTTCGTGCCGCCATTCACGCCCTTCCTGATGATGGCGCGCATCGCCAGCGTGCCCGGCCCGCCCCCCGAGCAGGTGCTGGGCAGCCTGCTGCTGCTGGCCGGCTGCACCGTGCTGGCCGTGCGCATGGCCGGCCGCGTGTTCCGCGTGGGCATCCTGATGGTGGGCCAGCCGGCCACGCTCAAGCAGATCTGGCGCTGGATGCGCACGCCGTAGCCCCGTGCCGGCTGCGCGCGCCGTGCGGGCTGCGCAGGCCCCCGGGGCGCCGCGGCCGGCAGGCGGCCTAGGGCGTCTCGAGGCGGAACACGCGCGCCATCACCTCGGCCGTCACCTGCTTGTCGCTGGCCGCCAGGCGCGTCTCGCTGCGCAGGGCCGTGTGCTCGCCCTCCAGCCTGGCGCGCTCGCCGGCCTCGACGGCCGGGTCGCTCAGGCGCCGCAGCAGGGCCACGTGGCGCTCCACGTCGGCCTTCACCAGCGGGTGCTCGAGGATGGCGCGCAGCCAGCGGCGCAGCAGCGGGCGGCCCAGCCACAGGTCGCCGCAGCGCTCGTCGTAGTCGATGGCCGCGTCGTCGGTGTCGAGCGCCTTGGGGTGCGTGCCGCGGTAGGAGGGCACGTCGCTGGGCGGCTCGGCGTCCGAGAGGCGCGCGGCCAGGTGCAGGTTCTCGAAGATGGCGCGGCGCAGCGCGCTCACCGAGCGCAGCCACTCGCCGCGGTAGAAGTGCACGAGGCCGAGGTTGAAGAGCACGTCGGGGTCGTCGCCGGCGCGCAGGAACTCGCGCACCGACTTCTCGTCCTGCCCCATGCGGAAGCAGATCTCGCCCACCAGGAAGCGCACGTCCAGCGGGTCGGAGGGCGCCAGCTTGAGCAGGCGGCGGAAGATGCGCTCGGCGTCCTCGTAGGCGCCCAGCCAGAAGCGCGTCAGGCCGCGGCCGTGCAGCGCGCGCAGGTAGGGCCGCGTGCGCGGGTCGGTCCACCAGCGCCGCGCCTTGCGCGCGTTGCCCTCCAGCGGGCCCAGGCGCCGGCGGGCGTGGCGCGCCGCCTCGCGGTAGTCGCGGTCGGCACTGCGCAGGCGGCCGAGGTCGTAGTGGGCCTTGCCGCGCCCGCACCACGGCTCGGGGTCCTCGGGGTCGGCCTCCAGGGCGCGCTCGAAGCACTCGAGCGCCTCCTCGGCCTCGCCTCGCTCGAGGTGCTCGTTGCCGCGCTCGCACCAGGTGCGCACGTCTTCGTTCATGGGGCCGATCCTACCGCTAGGCTGGAGGCCTGCCGCGCCGGCGGCCGGAGCCGTCCGGTGCGCGGCGCTGGAGGCCCATGACCCGCCCCAAGGCCACGCTGCTGCTGCTGGTGCTGCTGGCGGGCCTGGGCTGGCTCGTCGAGCGCCTCATCGTGACCGACACCGAGGCCATCGAGGCGCTGCTGGACGAGGCCATCGAGGCCGGGCGCGCGCGCCAGCTGGCCCCCATCCGCCCGCACCTCTCCGACGACTTTGCCTGGCAGGGCCGGGGCCCCGACGCCGCGCTGGCCGATGCGCAGCGGCTCTTCGACACCTACAAGCCCACGCTGGTGGACCTGCGCCGCGGGCCCATCGTGGTGGTGGCGCCGCGCGCCGAGGCCGAGATCGACGTGCGCATCGTGGCCATGGCCGGCCTCTACGCGGGCCGCCTGGGCCTCGTGCTGCGCAAGGACGACGGCACCTGGCGCATCGTGGAGGCCAGCGACCTGGCGCCGCTGCCGCCGGGCGGCGGCTAGCGCAGCCCCACCCAGGCGCAGGGCTGGCCCTCGCGGCCGCCGGCGAGGGCGCGCACGCGCCAGCGCAGCTCGCCGGCCTCGGGCGCCACGCGCTCGAGCTCCACCGTGGTGGCGCTGGCGCGCGAGGTCTTGCGCACGTTGGGCAGCCAGCCGGCCGGGCCGCGCTCCTCCACCTCCAGCAGGTAGGCGTCGGCGCCCTCGACGGGCTGCCAGGCAAAGCCCAGCGCCAGCGCGCGCTGGCGCGGCAGCGGCGTGCCCTCGCTGGGCGCGATGGCCGCCGGCACGCCCAGCTGCGTGGGTGCGGCGGGCGCTGCGCCGGAGGACGGCGTCGCGGGCGCAGCCGGTGCCGCGGGCGCAGCAGGTGCGGCAGAGGAGGCCGACGGCGGCGCTGCGGGCAGCAGCGGCTGCGCGCCCGGCGCAGGTGCCGCAGGGCCCACGGGCGCCTCGCGCGGCGCCGGCGCCCCCCGCGTGACGGAGAGCGTCACGAGGCTGCCCTTGGGCACCTCGCTCCCGGCGCCGGGCTGCTGGTCGGCCACGCGGCCGGGCACGCCGCGCTCCACCTCCTCGAAGCGCACCGCGAGGCCCAGGTCGGCGAGGATGCGCTCGGCCTGCGGCGGCGTGCGGTCGAGCAGCTCGGGCACCGTGACGCGCGGCACCTCGACGGCCGGGATGGGCACGCGCGCCCCGGCCGGCAGGTCGCCGCCGGCCGTCACCTGCACGCGCACCACGCTGCCGGCGACGCGCGTGCTGCCGGCGGCGGGCAGCTGCTCGAGCACGCGCCCCACCGGGTGGCCGGGCACGCGCTCGACGTAGAGCGTGAGGCCGGCCTCGCGCGCACGCTGCTCGGCGTCCACCAGCGCAAGGCCCAGCAGGTCGGGCACCACGCCGGCCGTGGCGCGCTCGGCCAGCGCCGGCGCATCGGGGCTGCCCGGGTGCGGAGGCGCAACCAGCGGCGGCGAGGCAGGCACGGGCACCTCGGCCGCGGGCAGCTCGGCCAGGGGCGCAGGCGGCGGCGTGGGCGGCGTGCGCTGCGTCACCAGCGGCGGCGGCGGCTCGCCCGGCACGGCGGGCAGCGGACGGCGTCCCGCCCCCGGGGTGGGCTCGGCAGCCTCGCTCGGCTCCGGCACGGGCGGGGCCACGGGCATGGGCGGCGGCAGCGGGAAGGCCGGGGCAGGCCCCCGGGCGCAGTCACCGGCGCCTGCGGCCGCCCCCCCGCTGGCGCCCGGCCCGGGCCGGGCGGCATGGGGCCAGCCCTGCATCCGGGGGCCATGGCGGGCCGCGGCCGGCCCTGCCGGGCCCGGC
>JBJTIJ010000071.1:0-4755 GCA_046094945.1 Planctomycetia bacterium
CGGCCCGGCGCGCGCCCAGGGGGCGGGGCACGGGCAGGTGACCGGGCTGGTGAACGGGCAGGTGAACGGGTGCGGGCGCGGGGGCCGTGCGCCGGCCGCGCGCCGGCGCCCGCAACTTCCCTTGGCGCCCCCAGCCCCGGGGGCTACCTTCCTCCATTCCCCTGAGGCCCGGCGACCCGCCGGCACGAGGGGGGCAAGGACCGTCCCCATGGCTTCGAGCACCTACGCCGTCATCCGTGACAACCGCGGCAAGCGCGGGCACGGCAAGCAGTACATCGTCCACGAGGGCGAGCGCGTGCGCGTCGAGCGCCTCGGGCAGCCCGCGGGCACCAAGCTCGTGTTCGACGAGGTGCTGCTGGTGGCTGGCGATGCCGGCGTCAAGGCGGGCCGCCCCACGGTCGACGGCGCGCGCGTCGAGGCCGTGGTGCTGGGCGAGGTCAAGGGCGAGAAGCTGGTGGTGTTCCACAAGCGCCGCCGCAAGTTCATGCGCCGGCGCAACGGCCACCGCCAGCGCTTCACCGACATCAAGGTCGAGCGCATCGCCTAGAGGCGCATAGAGGAGCCCCGACATGGCACACAAGAAGGGTCAGGGTTCGAGCCGCAACGGGCGCGACAGCAACCCGCAGTACCGCGGCGTGAAGCGCTACGGCGGCGAGGTGGTGCGCGCGGGCAACATCCTCGTGCGCCAGGTCGGCACGCGCCTGAAGGCGGGCCGCAACGTGCGCATGGGCCGCGACTACACGCTCTACACCGTGGCCGACGGCATCGTCAGCTTCCGCGACAACGGCCACGTGGACGTGCTGCCCGCGCCGGCCGCCGCGGCCAAGGCCTAGCCCGCCCGGCGGCCACCGCGGCCGCCCGGGGACCGGCGCACGGCAGCCCACGCCGGTACCCACGATGTTCATCGACGAACGCGAGATCAGCGTGCGCGCCGGCTCCGGCGGCAACGGCATCGTGGCCTGGCACCGCGAGAAGTTCGTGCCCTTCGGCGGCCCCTCGGGCGGCGACGGCGGCGATGGCGGCGACGTGGTGTTCGTGGCCGACGAGCAGCTCACCACCTTCGGCGACATGGAGCAGATGCGCCGCGTGCGCGCCGAGGACGGCGAGCGCGGGCTGGGCGGGCGCAAGTCGGGCCGCCGGGGCGAGAGCCGCGTGCTGCACCTGCCGGCCGGCACCAGCATCTACGACGCGGCCACGGGCGAGCTGCTCGTCGACCTCCAGCAGCCCGGCACCGAGTGGGTGGCGGCGCGCGGCGGCCGCGGCGGGCGCGGCAACGCCCGCTTCGCCACGGCCACCGACCAGCGTCCCACGCGCTCCGAGCCCGGCGAGATGGGCCAGGAGCGCACGCTGCGGCTCGAGCTGCGCCTGCTGGCCGACGTGGGCCTCGTGGGCCTGCCCAACGCGGGCAAGAGCACCATGCTCTCGCGCCTGACCAAGGCCACGCCGCGCATCGCCGACTACCCGTTCACCACGCTGGAGCCCTACCTGGGCCTGGTCGACCTCGCCGACTCGCGCCGCTTCGTGCTGGCCGACCTGCCGGGCCCGATTGCCGGCGCGCACCAGGGCAAGGGGCTGGGCGACCGCTTCCTGCGCCACATCGAGCGCACGCGCGTGCTGCTGCACCTCGTGGACGTCTCGCCCAGCGACGGCCGTGACCCCGTCGAGGCTTACAAGACCGTACGGGCCGAGCTCGACGCCTACGGGCACGGCCTCGCGGGCCGCCCCGAGGTGCTGGCCGCCACCAAGGTCGACGCCCTGCCGGAGGGGCCCGAGAGGGCCCGCATCTTGAGACGGCTGGCCAAGGCGGCCGATACTGAGCCTGTCCCCGTCTCGGCCGTGACGGGGGCGGGCCTCAAGGACCTGCTGGTGGCCGTGCTGCGCGCGCTGGACAGCGCCCAGCCGCCGCCCGAGGTGCCCCGCCGGCTGCCGTCCACGGCGGAAGGTGCCGGGGGCGAGGCCGAGGGAGGCGCGACATGCTCGACGACGTCCTGATGCTCTTCGACATGGCGGTCAAGGCGCGCGCCTCGGACCTCATCCTGCGCACGGGCTCCCGCCCGGTGGCGCGCATCGACGGCAAGATCCGCTTCCTGCGCGAGGAGGCCTTCAGCGAGGAAGACGGCGAGGCGCTGCTCAACCAGGTGCTCTCGCCCGACGAGGTCATGCAGTTCAAGGTGGTCAAGGAGAAGGACACTGCGCTGGCCCTGCCGGGCCTGGGCCGCTTCCGTGCCAACATCATGCGCCAGCGCCGCCGCACGGCGTTCGTGTTCCGCGTGGTGAAGGAGACCATCCCCTCGATGCAGGGCCTGGCGCTGCCGGCCGCCCCGCTGGAGCGCCTGGCCCTGCTCGAGCGCGGGCTCGTGCTGGTCACGGGCATCGCCGGCTCGGGCAAGAGCACCACGCTGGCCGCGATGATCGACCTGATGAACAAGCGCACGGCGCGCCACATCGTCACGGTCGAGGATCCCATCGAGTACCTGTTCCGGGACGGCACCTGCGCCATCACGCAGCGCGAGATCGGCATCGACACGCCCGACTACCACACGGCCCTCAAGAGCGTCGTGCGCCAGACGCCGGACGTGATCCTGGTGGGCGAGATGCGCGACCTGGAGACGGTCAGCGCCGTGCTCACGGCGGCCGAGACGGGCCACCTGGTGCTCTCCACGCTGCACACGGTCAACGCGGTGCAGACGGTGGAGCGCATCCTGTCCTTCTTCCCCCCGCACCAGCACAGCCTCATCCGCACGCAGCTCTCGATGGTGCTCGAGGGCGTCGTGAGCCAGCGCCTGATCAGCAAGCGCGGCAGCACGGGCCGCGTGCCGGCCGTCGAGATCCTGCTGGGCACGCCCACGGTGAAGGAACTGCTGCTGCAGGGCAAGACGCGCGAGCTGGCCACGGCGCTGGAGGAGGGCCACGAGCACTACGGCAGCCAGTCCTTCAACCAGTCGCTGGCGGGCCTGGTGCGCGACGGCATCATCGAGGTGGACGACGCCATGGCGGCGGCCGACAACCCCGACGAGCTGCGCCTGGCGCTGCGCGGCATCACCAAGGGCGCGCAGGGCCCTGGCGGGGCCCCGCAGCAGGCGCCCGCGCCGGCGGCGCGCCGCCCGCTGATCCAGCCGGGCAACCAGGCGCCCCGCTAGGGCGGGCTGCCGGGCCGGCGGGACCGGCCGGCCTGTGGGAGGTTGCGGGGCAGGCCCCGCACGCGGCGGGGGAGGCTGCGCGCGCGGCCCGTCGTCCAAGGCCTGCGCCGCGCGCAGCCCCCGGGAGCCGGCCGCTGGCCGTGGCCCGCGGCCCTGCTACCGTAGGGCCTTGGTGGCGCGCCCGCGCCCGGAGAGCCCATGAAGGCCCAGAAGATCCGCCGCTCGCTGTGGCTGCTCAACCTCGTGGCGGCCGCCGGCGTGGTGGGGGTGGGCATCCACGCGGCGCTCTACGAGCCGCCGCCGGCGCAGGCCACCACGGCGTGGGCCGAGGAGGCGCTCAAGGAGTACCGCCAGCGCCAGCCCGCACGCATCGTGCAGGCCGCCGTCAAGGTCGAGGATGTGCAATCGGTGTTCCTCAACCCCGAGTGGAAGGAGCGCTGGTTCCCCTACACCGGCCCGCGCATCCCGCCCAAGGCCGAGCCCCTGAAGGCCGACGTCGAGGTGCCCAAGGGGCCCACGGGCCTGGAGGCCATCGGTCGCGTGCGCATGCTGCTCTACCGCCCGGTGGCCGCCGGCGGCAGCGTGCTCACGTGGGAGTTCAGCGACAAGCGCTCGGACGTGTTCAAGCTGGGCCAGTTCATCGCCCAGAAGGGCCAGCCCGGCCGCTTCAAGCTGCTGGACGTGGTCAGGCTCGAGCCGGGCAAGGCGCGCTGGAACCTCGTCTACGAGGTCTACGACGACCCCAAGGGCAAGCCCGTGAGCACGGGCGAGCTGCTGTACGACGCCGAGCCCAAGCCGCGGGCCGACGGGCCCATCCGCATCCAGCGCAAGCCCGAGCCCGCCCCCGCGGGCGGCTCGGCCCAGGCTGCCGCGGGCCAGCCCGTGGCGCCCGCGCCGGGCAGCGTCACGGTGGTGGGCAGCGAGTCCGCGGCGGCCGGCGGCGCGCGCGAGTGGAAGCCCACCGTGCGCGACCTTGGGCGCGGGCGCCGGCGCATCGAGCTCGACGAGGACGCCTTCGCGGCGCTGGGCGACAAGAGCGTCGAGAAGATCATCGAGGAGGTGCGCACCGAGCCCTTCAACGAGGGCGGCGTGCGCGGCCTGCGCGTGTTCCCGCAGGGCGCGGGGGCCATCGCCGACAAGTTCGACGTGCGCCGCGGCGACGTGCTGATCTCGATCAACGGGCAGCCGGTGGCCTCGCGCGACGACGCCATCCGCATCGCGCGCAGCATCCCGCGCGACACGCCCTCGGTGAGCGTGGTGCTCGACCGCGATGGCGAGCGCCTCACCTACGACGTGGACCCGCGCGACCCCAAGGTGCGGCGCGCGGCCGCCACCGTGGCGCCGCTGTTGCCGATGTCGATCACCAGCACGAGGCTGGCCGCCGCGGGGCCCTGGGCTGCGCTCACGTGGCAGCCCTGCTCAGCGCGGCGCCACGGTGGCGGCCGCGCGCCGCACCGTGGGGTCGCGCGGGGCCACGTCGGAGGTGAGGCGCTCGCCCGCGCGGGCGAGCCCCACGCTCACCGAGGGCGTGTCGCGCGGGTTGCTGCCGCACACGGCCACCAGGGCCTGCTGGCCCTTGAGCATGGGCTCGGCCAGCGCCCGCACGCTCTTGGCG
>JBJTIJ010000072.1:0-2903 GCA_046094945.1 Planctomycetia bacterium
GTCCTCCGGCGAGGCCGCGATGCTACTTGGCGCCGCCGCGCGCCTGCTCGCGCCCCTCGTGCTGCCGCTGCTGCTGGCCGGCTGCGGCGAGGGCCGGCACGACGGCGCGCCGCGCCTGTCGCTGGTGCTCTCCTACGGCTCGGTGAGCCGGCCCTACATGCCCAACATGGAGGAGGTGGCCAAGCAGGTGGCCGGCGACCTCGAGGAGGCGGGCATCGAGGTGGACCTCAAGAAGCTGGAGTGGCCGGCCTACCTGCAGCGCGTGAAGAACGGCGAGCACCAGCTGGGCCTGCTGGGCTGGTCGGCCGACATCCCCGACGTGGACAACTTCCTCTACGTGCTGCTGCACAAGTCGCAGGCCCGCCCGGGCGAGGCCAACAACATCAGCTTCTACACCGACGAGGCCGTCAGCGGCTGGCTGGAGGAGGCGCGCTACGCTGCCGATCCCGCGGCACGCACCGAGCTCTACCGCAAGGCGCAGGCCAAGATCTTCGCCGACGTGCCCATGGTGCCGCTGGCCACCAGCGACCGCGTGCTGGCGCACCGCGCCGCGGTGGGGCCGGTGGGCCTGGAGCTGGTGACGCACCCGCACCGGCGCCTGTGCACGGCGCCGCGCGACGGCCGCATCGTGATCGGCCGCAGCGGCGACGCCGTCAAGCTCGACCCGGCCGTGATCACCGACGGCGAGAGCAGCTTCCCGGTGGAGCAGGTCTTCGACACGCTGGTGCGCTACAAGCCCGGCAGCAGCGAGGTGGAGCCCGCGCTGGCCACGTCGTGGCGCAGCGACGAGGCGCGCACGACGTGGACCTTCACGCTGCGGCCGGGGGTGCTGTTCCACGACGGCACGCCCTGCGACGCCAAGGCGGTGGTGAGTGCCTTCGAGCGCCAGCGCGACCCGCAGCACCCGCACCACGTGGGTGGCGAGTTCGCCCTGTGGCAGGACCTGCTGGGCGGCTTCGTCGAGCGCGTCGAGGTGGGGCCCGGCGAGCGCGAGGTGGTGTTCCGCTGCTCGCGCCCGGCACCGGCCTTCTTCGTGCCCACGCTGGCCACGTTCACCTTCTGCATCCCCTCGCCGGCGGCGCTGGCGCGCTGGGGCGCCGACTTCGCGCGCAACCCGGTGGGCACCGGGCCCTACCGCTTCGTGACGTGGCAGAGCGAGGTGGAGATCGTGCTCACGCGCTTCGACGGCCACTGGGGCGGGGCGCCGGCCGTGAAGGACATCGTCTTCCGGCGCATCCCCGACGCCGGCACGCGCGCGCAGGCGCTGCGCAGCGGCGCCATCGACCTGGCCGACAACCTCGACCTGGCCACGCTGCCGCAGCTGCTGGCCGACCCGCAGGTGAAGGTGGAGCGCGAGCCGGGCATGCACATCGCCTACCTGTCGCTCAACACCAAGGTGAAGCCGCTGGACGACGTGCGCGTGCGCGAGGCCATCGCGCTGGCGCTGGACAAGCAGCGCATCGTGAAGGCGGCCTGGGAGGGGCAGGCCCAGCCGGCCACCACGCCCGTGCCGCCCAACCTCATGGCGCCCCCGCCGGGGCTGGTGGACCGCACGCGCGACCTGGCGCGGGCCCGGGCCCTGCTGGCCGAGGCGCTGGCGCGCTAGCAGGCGCTGGCGCGCCAGCAGGGGCGGGTCGCTAGCGCCGCGCGCCCGGCTCCCGTAGGCTGCGCGCGTGCTCGCCTACGCGCTCCGCCGCCTGCTGCTGGCCGTGCCGCTGCTGCTGGCGGTGTCGCTGATCGTCTTCGCGATGGTGAGCGCCTTCCCGGGCGACCCCTGCCTGGTCAAGCTGGGCCAGCGCGCCACGGCGCCGGCGCTGGAGGCCTGCCGTGCCGAGCTGGGCCTCGACCAGCCCTGGCCGGCGCGCTACGCCGACTTCCTGGGCCGCGCGCTGCGCCTGGACTTCGGCACCGACTTCTTCACCGGCGAGCCGGTGGGCACGGTGATGGCGCAGAAGTTCGCCGCCACGATCGAGCTCTCGGCCTGTGCGCTGCTGCTGGCCGTCGTGCTGGGCACGTGGCTGGGCACGCGCTCGGCGCTGCGCCCGGGCGGGGCCTCCGACCTGCTGGGCCAGCTGCTGGCGCTGGGCGGCACCTCCATCCCGGTGTTCTGGCTGGGCATGCTGCTGATCGTGCTCTTCGGCGTGAAGCTGGCCTGGCTGCCCTTCACCGGCTGGACGGCCGGCGAGATCGGGCCGGGCGTGCCGTACCGCACGGGCTTCCTGCTGCTGGAGTCGCTGCTGCGCGGCGAGTGGGCGGCCGTGGGCCGCGCGCTGCAGCACCTGCTGCTGCCGGCCGCGGCGCTGGCCACCATCCCGCTGGCGGTCATCACGCGCATGACGCGCTCGGCCATGCTGGAGGAGCTGGGCCGCGACTACGTGACCACGGCGCGCGCCAAGGGCCTGCCGGAGTCGCAGGTGGTGGGACGGCACGTGCGCCGCAACGCGCTCATCCCGGTGCTGACCGTCACCGGCCTGCAGCTGGGCACGCTGCTCTCGGGCGCCGTGCTCACCGAGACCATCTTCGCCTGGCCCGGCATGGGCACGCACCTGGTCAACGCCGCCACGCAGCGCAACTACCCGGTGATCACGGCCTCGATGCTGCTGTTCACGACCGTCTTCGTGCTGGTGAACCTCGTGGTGGACCTGCTCTACCACGCCATCGACCCGCGCCTGCGGGTGGCGAGGCCGCGATGAGCCGCGCGCGCGTCACGTGGCGGCGGCTGTGGGGCGACCGCGGGGCGCGCGTGGGCCTGCTGCTGGTGGCGCTCGTGCTGGCCATGGCGCTGCTGGCGGGCCTGGCGCCGTGGGGCCCCAAGGAGCGCGACCCGGCGCTGGCCGGCGAGCTGCGCACGCCGCCCGGCGCCGAGCACTGGCTGGGCACCGACACCTCGGGCTACGACGTGT
>JBJTIJ010000073.1:0-7081 GCA_046094945.1 Planctomycetia bacterium
CGCCGGGGCAGAGCGCGTAGGCGAGGCTCAGCGCATGCGGCAGGCTGTCGGGCACCATCTGCGGCCCGCGCGAGGGCGGCGGGAGCTCCAGCTCGAGGCTGCGGGCTGCCGCGAGGTCGACCCCCGGGTGCAGGCGCGCGAAGGCCTCCAGCGCCAGCGGCCACTGCGCCAGCACCCACAGGTGCAGGCCGCGCTGGCGCGCCGGCCACGCTCGTGGCCTCGGGCGTGCCCCACACCAGCGGCTTCTCGCACAGCACGTGCAGCCCGCGGCCCACGGCCCAGCGCAGCCAGGGCGCGTGCACCTCGTGGGGCGCCGCGATGGCGATGGCGTGCAGGTCGGGCAGGCGCTCGACATCGTCGCTGTGGGCCAGCGGCACGGGGCGGTGGCCCAGCAGCGGCTCGAGCGCGGCGGCCGCGCGCTGCGCAGTGGCCAGCCGGCTGCCCACTACGGCCACGATCTCGGCGCCCGCGGCCGCGAGGTGGCGCGCGAGGTGCGCGCCCAGCCCGTGCCGCTCCTGGCGCGCGCCCACCACGACCAGCCGGGGACGGTGGGGGGCGAGGGCGCGCGGCATGCCGTGCCCAGCATGGTCGCCCGGCGCCCGGGGGGCAACGCTTCCCCGGCTGGGTGCGCGCCTCGCTAGACTCCCGCGCGGGCGTCCCGCCCCGGAGAGCCTCGCATGCTGCGCGCCTACCTGCTGCCGGCCGGCCTCGCCTGCCTGCTCTCCACAGCGCTCGCGCCGGCCGCGGTGCACGCGGACGGGCCCGCGCCGGCCAGCCCGCCGCCTGCCGTCCCCGCGCCCGCCATGCCCGCACCGGAGGCCGGGCCCGAGGCGGCCTGGAAGGCCCTGCAGCAACGCATGGCCGATCCCGCCCAGCGCCGTGGCAACGCACTGCAGGAGAGCGCCACCGCGTGGCTGGCAGGCTGGCAGGCGCTGGGCCGCGCGGCCTCGGCGGCCGAGCAGTTCTGGCTGGGCTCGCTGCTGCAGGCTGCGCGGCGGGCGGACGAGGCGCGCGCGGCCTTCGAGCAGGCGGCGGGCGCGGAGGGGCTGGAGGCCGCGCTGCGCGTGCAGGCGGCCGTGGCCTGGGGCTCGCTGGTGCGCAGCAAGGTGCGCGAGGGCGCCTTCACGGTAGAGCAAGCCAAGGCCGCGCTGGCCCGGCTGGGCGCGTGGGTCGAGGCGGCGGCCGCTGCGCCGGCTGCGCAGCGGGGCCTGCTGCTGCAGGCGCGTGCCACGCTGCAGGCGCATGCTGGGGACGCGGGCGCCGCCGTGCAGTCGTTGCTGGAGGCGGCCGAGGCGGATGCCGGCAGCGCCGTGCCGGCGGCCACGGAGATCGTGCGCGTGCTGGTGGAGTCGGTGCGCGGGCTGGAGCAGCTGCCCGGCGTGCGCGCGCAGGCCACGCAGGGGCTGGCGCGGCTCGCGGCCGTGCAGCAGCGCAGCCTCGACGAGGCGCAGTCCGCGGTGCAGGCGGCGCAAGGCCTCGAGGCCCGCACGCAGGCGGCCAGCCGGCTGGTGCAGGCCCAGGGCGGCCTGGAGGCGATCGAGTCCGCGCGCCTGCCGCTGGACTTGCTGGGCGAGGCCGCCGCGCCGTGGACCGTGGTCAAGGCCTACGGTGCCGGCCAGCAGCCCAGCGACTGGCGCGGCAAGGTGGTGGTGCTCGACTTCTGGGCGACCTGGTGCCACTGGTGCATCCGCAGCTTCCCGGCCCTGCGGGACCTGCAGCAGGACTACCGCGGCAAGGACCTCGTCGTGGTGGGGGTGACGGCCAGCGGCGGCTCGGTCTACGAGCAGCGCTACGACCTCGACGACGACCTCAACGCCAAGGCCGGCGCGCCGGTGGCGCCCGTGGCCCGCCGGCCCGTGCGCCCGGTGCCGCCGCAGGCGGGCGCGCCCGAGGCCGAGGTGGCACGGCATGCCGAGCGCATGGCGGCCTACGAGCAGGAGCTGGCGGCCTACCGCGCCCGCGAGCAGGAGGTGATCGCCACCTTCATCGCCAACCACGGCATGGACTGGCCGGTGGTGCTGGTGGACGAGCGCGAGCCCGCCGCCAAGTACGCCCTGCGCGGCTGGCCGCACTGCGTGGTCATCGACCGGCAGGGCCGCATCCGGCACTTCAAGTCGGGCGCCCTGCTGCGCGAGAAGCCGGAGGCGCTGGCGGCCTTCCGTGCCGTGCTCGACCGGCTGCTGGCCGAGCCGGCGCTGACACGCTAGGCGGTTGCACCCCCCTGGGACCGTGCTAGCGTCTTGGCGTGCCCGCAAGGGCGCGGCTCTTTCTCACTCGGGGGCGAACGGATTCGACCGGATGCTCGGCATCCTGGTTGGCGCGCTGGGGACCCATGCTGACCCCGTCAACACCTGCGTGGAATCGATAGTTGCCAACAACAACTACGCTCTGGCGGCCTAACTAGGCTGACCCAGCCCTCCCCGGCCGCCCGGACTGGGGAATGTGGCTGTCATCTCTGGGCTGGCTCTCCCGACGCCGCAGGTCGGCGGGGGAGCGAGACACTACCTGCTGGTCCCTGAGCCAGCCTGTCGCGGGCGGGCCAGAGGACGAGACCAAGTCCAGCGACTACGCGCGTAGAAGGCCTTGGTGTCACGTCTCGGGACGGGGGTTCGATTCCCCCCGCCTCCACCATCCTCGCGCGCGTGCGCGGGCCCCTGGGCCCCGCACGCGCGTGGCGCACCCGGCGTCACTCGCCGCGGTTGCGCGAGCGCCCCTGCGCGTTGCGGATCTGCTTGCGCGCCTCCTTCTCCTTCTCGGCCTCGCGCTTGTCGCCCTTGCGGCGTGCCGCGCCCAGGCCCAGCTCCACCTTCACGCGGTGGCCGAGGAAGTAGAGCTCGAGCGGCACCAGCGTGCGCCGCCCCTGCTGCAGCAGCGCCTGCAGCTTGGTGGCCTCGCGGCGGTGCACGAGGCACTTGCGCCGGCGCAGCGGCTCGTGGTTGTGGTACGAGGCCTGCGGCAGCGGCGGGATGTGCATGCGCTCCAGCCACAGCTCGCCGTCCTCGAAGTGCGCGTAGGCCTCGGCCAGGCTCGCACCGTTGCCGCGCAACGACTTCACCTCGCTGCCCACGAGCATCAGGCCGGCCTCGATCGTGCGCTCGATCTCGTAGTCATGCCGCGCGCGCCGGTTGGAGGCGATCAGGTGGCGCGGCAGGTCGGCCTTGCGCCCCGCAGGGGTCGGCTTGGCTCCCGGGCCCGTGGGACGCGGTGCGCGGTTCTTCGGCACGGCTGCATGCTACGGCGCGTAGAACGGGTCCCCATGGTCCGCTCGCCCGCCGCGCGCCCAGCCGCCCTGCTGCTGGGGGCGCGCCTGCTGCGGGCGCCGAGCCTGCTGCTCTCGGCCAGCCTGCTGCTGGGCGCCTGCAGCACGCCGCGGCCTTCCGATGGGCCGGCGCCGGGGCCCCAGGGGGCGGCCGAGGTGGCCCGCCGCCACGGCGGGGCGCGCGCGCCGGCAGAGCCCGACGCACGGGCGCTGGGCCTCTCCGAGGTGGAGCCCGGCGTGTGGGTGCCCGAGGCCGACGCGCCCCACTGGGGCATGGGTGGCCGCGGCCTCGAGGCGCCGCCGGGCGCGCCTTCCGGCCAGGGCCTGCTGCTGCGCAGTCGCCACGTGCAGCTGGAGACGGACCTGCCGGGGCACGAGGCGCTGGCGCTGCTGCGCGTGGCGCAAGGCCACGTGCAGGCCTGCATGGCGCGCTGGGGCGAGGCGCTGGACCTGCGCCTGCCGCGCGCGCCGCTGGCCGTCGAGGTGCACGCGCGCCGTGCCGGGCTGGAGGCGGCGCTGGCCCAGCGTGCCGCGCCCGCCGCGGCGCAGGCGTGGTACGACCGCGAGCGCGCACGCGTGCTGCTGGCCTGCGAGCCGGCTCCGCAGGGGTCGCTGCCCGTCGCGGCCGACCTGCGCCACGAGCTGGTGCATGCCCTGCTCGAGCAGGCTGCGCCCGATGCACCGCCGTGGCCGGCGCTGGCCCGCGGCGAGTGGCTGTGGCTGTGGGAGGGCGTGGCGCTGGCCGCCGAGGACGGCATCGGGGCCGGCGAGGGCCCGGCATGGCACCTGCGTCGCGCGCGCCTTGCCGAGCGCCTGCGTCGCGACGGGCTGCTGCCGCTGGGCACGCTGTGCGCGCTGCCCGCCGCGGCATGGGAGGGTCGCCACTACGACCTGTGCGCGGCCTGGCTCGCCAGCCTCGCGCAGGATCCGGCCTGGCGCGCGCGCGAGGCGGGCCTGCTGCGCGCTCTGCTGCGCGGCGACCTGGGCGCCTTCGATGGCGGGCGCGCCTTCGGGCGCACGCTGGCTGCCGAGCAGGCGCGCTTCACGGCCTGGCTGGCCGCGGAGGGCGTGCGGTGAAGGTGCTCGTGGTGCGCAGGGGTCGCAGCAAGCCGCTGTGGATGGGGCACCCGTGGGTGCATGCCGACAGCGTGGAGACGGTGCGCGAGGACGGGCGCGAGGCGCCCGCAGACCTTGTCGAGGTGCAGGACGGCGAGGGCAAGCGCGTGGGCTACGCCCTGCACTCGCCCGGCTCGCTGCTGGTGGCGCGGCTGGTGACGCGCGCCGCCGAGGTGCCCGACCTCGAGGGCCTGCTCGTCGCGCGGCTGGAGGCGGCGCAGGCGCTGCGCGCGCGCCTGTTCCCGGACCCGGGCGTGACCAGCGCCTACCGCCTCGTGCACAGCGAGGGCGACGGCCTGCCCGGGCTGGTGGTGGACCGCTTCGGCCCGCTGCTGGTGGCGCAGTTCGCCACCGGGCCGATGTTCCGCCGGCGCGAGGCCCTGGCGCAGCGCCTGCTGGCGCTCACCGGGGCGCGCAGCCTGCTCGCCCGCCCCGGCGGGCACGAGGAGGAGGAGGGCATCGCGCCCGGCGACGTGGCGCTGGCGGTGGGCGAGCCGGTGCCGGACCTGCTCGAGCTGCGCGAGGCGGGCATGCCGCTGCTGGTGGCACCGCGCGAGGGGCAGAAGACCGGCCACTTCGTCGACCAGCGCGAGAACCGGGTGCTGGTGGGGGCGCTGTGCGAGGGGCTGGAGGTGCTCGACCTGTTCACGGGCACGGGCGGCTTCGCCCTGCGTGCCCTGCAGGCGGGCGCGCGCTCCGTGCTGGCCGTGGATGCCTCGGAGCGCGCGCTGGCGCAGGCGGCGGCGCATGCGCGCCTGCTGGGCGTGGAGCAGCGCCTCGTGCTGCAGCGCGGCGACGTGCGCGAGGTGCTCGGCGGGCTGCGCACGGCCGAGCGGCAGTTCGGGCTGGTGGTGCTGGACCCGCCCAGCCTCTTCCCGCGGCGTGGCCCGCCGGGTGCGGCGCTCAAGGGCTACCGCGAGCTCAACGTGCGCGCCCTGACCCGTGTGGCCCCGGGCGGCTTCCTGGCCACCTTCACCTGCAGCGGCCGGCTGGACCGCGAGGGCTTCCTGGAGGTGGTGCGGGCCGCGGCGCGCGAGTGCCGCGCCGAGGTGCGCGTGGTGCGCGAGCTGGGTGCCGGCCCCGACCACCCGTGGTCGCTGGCCGCGCCCGAGGGCCGCTACCTCACGGGCCTGCTGCTGCGGGTGAACGCATGACCCCGGCGGCGGCCGACCTCGTGCGCAAGGTGCTGGCGGGCGCGCTCTCGATCACGGTCACCGTGCTGCTGTTCCGCGTCATGTTCCGCGCGGCGCAGGGCCGGGCCTCGGCCGGCGACCCCGAGCTGTGGGTGGCGCTGGTGCTGCTGGCGCTGGGCTTCTGGTGGGTGAAGTCGGCCCGGCGCGTGCGCGGACTCGTGGGCCTGGAGCCGCCCCCGGGCGAGCGCGACGTGCAGGCGGGCGAGGCCGGTGACGCCCACGAGGGCACGCGCTGAGGGCCGCAGGCGTTCAGCGCAGCGGGCGGGCCTCGGCGTCCTGCAGCGAGTAGATGGCGATGAGCCAGCCGGCCTCGCGCACCTCGGCGGCGCGGAAGGTGCCCACGACCTGCAGCGGCTCGAGGCTGCGCTCCAGGCCCTTCTGGCCGCGCGCCAGCGTCACGTTCACCGTGCCGTTGAGGCCGGCGGGCATGCCGAAGCAGCAGGACCAGTAGCTGCCCACGAGGGCGAACTGCTTGATGTCCTCCCACTCGTAGCTGGGCATCAGGAAGCCCACCATGGTCACGCGCTGTCCGTCCACGGCCTTGAGCGCCTCGGGGATGCCGCCCAGGCCCACGGCTGCGCTGTACTCGAAGGAGCGCAGCACCTCCCAGGACAGGTAGCGCGTGCCCGGCGCGGCACTCTCGGGCGAGGCCTCGAGCACGCCGTTCACGTCCACCTTCACGCCCGCGGGGAGCGCGTGCTGGCCCGGCAGGCCAGGCGTGGCCGGCGCCTGCGGCGCGGCCAGCGGAGGCGGCGCGTGGGCCGTGGCCGCGTGCCGCACGCCCGCGGCCAGCAGGCCCGCCATGCCCAGCGTGGCCAGGGCGAGCCCGAGGATGCCCGAGGCCTTCATGCGCGTCGCGCCCTCGCTAGGCGCCCGGGGAGAGGTTGGTGGCCACGGGCGTACGGTACCCGCGCCAGGCCGGCAGCAGTCCGGCCAGCGCGCCCAGCACGGCCACGCCCGCCAGCAGCACGCCGTCGAGGGCCCCCGGGGCCACCTCCAGCCGCACGCCGTAGGAGGCCAGCGCCCAGGGCGCGAGGGCAGCCAGCAGCAGGTGGCCCAGCACCAGCCCCAGGGCGGCGCCCAGCACGCACAGCACGGTGCCCTCCAGCACGATCAGGCCGAAGACGTGGGCCGGCCGCGCGCCGAGCGCACGCAGGATGGCGATCTCGCGCCGGCGCCCCTGCAGCGTGTTGTAGAGCCCCACGAGGATGCCCAGGCCGCCCACCAGCAGCACGAGGGCGCTGATGCCGCGCAGCACCTGCACCAGGGGTGCCACCACGCCATCGAGCAGGAGCAGCACCTCGTCCGCCGGCAGCACGGGCTGCGCATCCGGCTCGCCGTCGCGCCACTCGGCAAAGGCGGAGAGGCGCAGGTGGGGGGCGCCCAGCCGCACGCCCACCGCGCTCAGGCGCCGCTCCTCATGGCGTGCTCCGTGGCCTGCCTCGTGTCCTTCCTCCTCGCCCTCATGGCTGGCCTCCCCGCCGTGCGCGGCCGGGGCCTCGCGGCCCTTGGC
>JBJTIJ010000074.1:0-1152 GCA_046094945.1 Planctomycetia bacterium
CTACAGCATGGTGCGCATGGAGGCGGCCAAGGTGCTGCTGCGCAAGGCCGAAGCGGGCGGCAAGCCGGCCGACTTCATGCCGCTGCGCAACTACCTAGAGAGCAGCACGCCCGAGGCCCTGCAGCGCCTCGACCTGCTCAGGAGGCTTGGTGCCCACCTTGCGCTGCAGGGCCTCGGGCGTGCTGCTCTCTAGGTAGTTGCGCAGCGGCATGAAGTCGGCCGGCTTGCCGCCCGCTTCGGCCTTGCGCAGCAGCACCTTGGCCGCCTCCATGCGCACCATGCTGTAGTAGCGGCCTGTCTCCAGCCGCAGGCAGCGGTTGGGCGACTGCGCCAGCAGCGTCTCGAGGGCCGTGGGGCCCTGCTCGTAGGCACGGATGGCCGCCTCGGTGTCGCCCTTGCCCTCGGCGATGCGGCCGGCGCCGCGCGTGGCCGCGTACACCCAGCGCGGCGACAGGCCCACGCCCACGGCCTGGTCGAAGAGGTCGCCGAAGGCGGCGCCGGCCTCGTCCCAGCGCTTGAGCCCCATCAGGGCCTCGGCCTTGAGCAGCATGGCATCGGGCAGCCAGCGGCTGTTGCCGCCCTTGAAGCGGCCCAGGAAGCCGCCCGTGGTCTCCTTGCCCTCGCCCGGCACCGGCACGTCGTCGAGCACCAGCAGCGCTTCCTCCAGCAGCTTGGCGTTGCCCGACTTCTCGCCCTCGCGCACGAGCGCGTAGGCGTACCAGAAGTGGGCGTACTCTTGCGTCCAGGCCGGGCGCTTGCCCTTGGCCCCGCTGCCGCCCTTGGGGAAGGGCGTGAACTTCTGGGTGCCCTCCTCCATCTTGAAGCCGCCGGCGGCCAGGTCGCGCAGCGCCATGCGGGCCTCGGTGAAGTTGCCGCGCCGCAGCTCGAGCAGCGCCGCGTCCAGGATGCCGCGCTCCTTGCCGCCGCTGGTGCGCTCGATCTGCGTCACCAGCGCCAGCGGCACGCTCTTCTCGGCCTTGCCCAGCTTGTAGCGCACCTCGGTCCAGGTCTCGGGCAGCACCTCGCTGCACTTGATCTGGTAGGTCTCGCAGGTCTCGGGGTGCAGGGCCGTGATCACGTCGTCGGCGCGGGCTGCTGCCGGCGCCAGCAGGCCGGTGGCCAGCAGGCCGCTGGCCAGGGCCAGCACGCTGC
>JBJTIJ010000075.1:0-5820 GCA_046094945.1 Planctomycetia bacterium
TGCAGCGCATCCGGCCGGGGGCCGCGGCGCCGCGCTGAGGCGCGGCCCGCGGGCGGCCCGCGCGTGGGCGCCGCGGCGCCCGCGTGCCTGCTAGGCTGCCCCGCATGCTGGTGCTGGGCATCGACACCTCCTGCGACGACACGGCCGCGGGCGTGGTGCGCCTGCCGGCTACCGTGCTGTCCAACGAGGTGGCCAGCCAGCACGACCTGCACGCCGCCTTCCAGGGCGTGGTGCCCGAGATCGCCAGCCGCGCGCACTGCGAGCGAGTGACGCTGGTGGTGGAGCGCGCGCTGGCGCGGGCCGGCGTGGGCCTCGCCGACCTCGACGCCATCGCCGTCACGCACCGCCCGGGGCTGGTGGGGGCGCTGATGGTGGGCGTGACGGCGGCCAAGGCGCTGGCCCTGGCCCGCGGCCTGCCGCTGGTGGGCGTGGACCACATCGAGGCCCATGCCGTGGCCGCGCGCGCCGAGCACCCCACGCTGGCCTACCCCTTCGTGGCGCTGGTGGTCTCGGGTGGGCACACGGCGCTCTACGCCTGCCGCGGCCCGCGCGCGATCGAGCGCCTGGGCGGCACCATCGACGACGCCGCCGGCGAGTGCTTCGACAAGGTGGCCGTGCTGCTGGGGCTGCCGCAGCCGGGCGGCCCGCAGGTGAGCCGGCTGGCGGCGCAGGGCAACCCGCGCGCGGTGGCCTTCCCGCGCGCGCGCGTCGAGGGCGCGCCGCTCGACCTCTCGTTCTCGGGCCTCAAGACGGCCGTGCTCTACCACCTCAAGGGCGCGGGCGGCCGCCGCGATGCCCCCGACCGGGCGGGCCTGCGCGAGTCGCACGCCGACGTGGCTGCCTCCTTCGAGCAGGCCGTGGTGGACGTGCTGGTGGAGCGTGCGCTGCGCGCCGCGGCGCGCGAGCGCGTGGACACGCTGGTGGTGGGCGGGGGCGTGGCGGCCAACCGCGTGCTGCGCCGCGACCTGGCCGCGCGGGCGCCCGCCGGCCTGCGCGGGCTGTTCCCCTCCATGGCCCTGTGCGCCGACAACGGGGCGATGATCGCGCTGCGCGGCGGCGAGTTGCTGGCGCTGGGCGAGCGCGCGGGGCTGGACCTGGACGTGATCCCCACCTGCTGAGCTCCGGCCGGGATGAGCACCGGCGGGGCTGAGCTCCGGCGGGGATGAGCACCGGTGGGGATGAGTGGCGGCGGGCAGGCGGCCGCCGGCTGGGCGGGGTGCCGGCGCAGGCCCGGGCGGGCTAGACTCGCCCGGCGTGAGGCTGCCCCGCTGCCACCTGCCGTGGGCCCGCATGCGGGCGTGCCGTGCGCGGGCCGTGGCCCGGGCCCTGCTGCTGCTGCCGCTGCTGGCGGTGGCCTTGGGCGGGCCGCCCCCGCTGGCGGCCCAGCCGGCGGGCACGGGCTGCCGGCACTGGGCCGTGCTGCTGCCCGAGGACGGCGCGCAGTACCGCACCTACGACGGCATCCGCAAGGGGCTGGAGCTGGCGCAGCTCGAGCGCCTGTGCCTCAAGGACCTGCCGGCCGGGCGCGAGGCCCTCGCCGGCTTCGTGGCCGAGCATGCGGCGCTGCCCGCTCCGCGGCCGCTGGTGTTCGCCGTGGGCGAGCGCGCCGCCGGGGCCTTGCTGGAGGCGGGCTTCGCGGGCCCGGGCGTGGTGGTGAGCAGCGGGCTCACGCTGGCCGGCGAGCCGCTGTCGGCGCCGCGCGCGCTGCCCGCGGGCGTGTGGCGCGTGCGCGGCGAGCTGGCCGTGGAGGCGCTGGGCAGCACGCTGCGCGAGGCGCTGGGGGGGCCGCGCCCGCGCGTGGCCTTCGCCTGGGACACGGGCGGCGGGCCGCGCCCGGCGTGGCTGCTGGCCGTGGCGGGCCGCTTCGCGCAGGGCGCGGGCCTGGAGCTGGTGGAGCCCGACGCGCGCGACGAGCGCGCGCCGAAGGCCCTGCTGCACCTGAGGCTGGGCTTCGACGACCCGCTGCTGGACTTCGCCCGCGCGCGCTCCGAGGCGCTGCGCCTGCAGGTGCCGCTGGTGGGCGACGATCCCTCGCGCTTCGGCGCCGGGGCGGCGCTGGTGCTGGCCCCCGATCCGGAGCGGCTGGGCCGGCAGGCGGCCGAGGCCGGGCGGCGCCTGTGGGTGGGCGAGCCGCCGCCGCAGGTGGCGCTGGGCGTGCGCGAGCTGCGCGTGGCGGTGGACGTCGACGCTGCCGAGGCGCAGGGCTGGCACCCCACGCTGGCCTTCCTCGCGCGCGCCCATGACCTGCGCATGCGCCCGCCGGCCCGGCCGGGGACGCGCTGATGCGCTCGCTGCTGGCGCGCACGCTGGGGCTGGTGGGGGCCGTGGTGCTGCTGCTGGGCGCGGCGCTGGTGCTGTGGATCACCGCCGAGGACCGCGCGGCGGCGCAGGCGGCCTCGGAGCGCGAGCAGGCGGCCGCCGAGGCCGATGCCCAGGCGCTGGCGCGCGAGCTGCTCGCCACCTCGGGCGAGGCGGCCGGCGCGCTGGTGGAGGGCGCGGCGCGCCGGCTTGTGCGCTGGCTGGAGGAGGAGCCGCTGGGCCTCTACCGCGACCCGTCCGACCCGGCGCGCATCGACGTGGAGGCCATCAAGCGCGCGCTGGCCGCCGAGGTGCGCCGGCGCGGGCGCGCCGAGGGCGAGCACGTCGGGCTGCTGCTGGCGCGGCTGGGCGTGGAGGCCGGGCGGCGCATCGAGGCGGCCTCGGAGGCGGCGCGCCGGGCGGCGCAGGCGCGCGCGGCCGGCGAGACGGCCGAGCGCAGCGCACGGCTGGCTCTGCGGCTGGCGCTGCTGCTGCTGGGCCTGTCGCTGCTGCTGGCCGTGGTGCTGGCCGCCAGCGTGGTGCGGCCCGTGGCGCGCCTGCGTGCCGAGGTCAACCGCATCGCCGACGGCGACCTGGCGCGGCCGGTGGATGTGGCGCCCGGCGGGGCGGGCGAGCTGGTGGGCCTACGCCGTGACCTCGAGCGCATGCGCGCCCAGATCGCGGCCGCCACCACCGGCCTGGAGCAGGAGGTGGCTCGCAAGACCGAGCACCTCACGGCGGCGCTGGCCGAGCGCACGGCCGCGCTGGAGCAGCTGCGCGCCACGCAGGACCGCCTCGTGCAGTCGGCCAAGATGGCGGGCCTGGGCACGCTGGCCGGCGGCGTGGCCCACGAGTTCAACAACCTGCTGGGCGGCATCCTGGCCAGCCTGGAGAACGCGCGCCACGGCACCGAGGACGCCTCGGTGCGCGAGGACCTCGACCTGGCGCAGCGCACCGCGCAGCGCGCGGCCGCGCTGGTGGAGGCGCTGCTGGGCGTGGCCCGCCCCGGCCAGCGCACGCTGGCCCCGGTGGACCTCGCGCGCGTGGCCGCCGACGTGCTGGAGGCGGCGCGGCCCGCGGCGCGCGCCCGCGCGGTGCGCCTCGCGCACGAGGCCGATGCGCCGGCGCAGGTCACGGGCGACGACGGGCAGCTGCACCAGGTGGCGCTCAACCTCGTCACCAACGCCCTGCAGGCCGTGGCCGACGGCGGGCGGGTCGAGGTGCGCACGGGCGGCGCCGGCCGCGAGGCCTGGCTGCTGGTGGACGACGACGGCCCGGGCGTGGCCCCTGGCGACCGCGAGCGGCTCTTCGAGCCCTTCTTCACCACCAAGGCCGCGGGCACGGGGCTGGGCCTGTTCGTCTCCTACGGCATCGTGGAGCGCCACGGCGGCCGCATCGAGGTGGGCCGCTCGCCGCTGGGCGGGGCCCGCCTGCGGGTGGTGCTGCCCGCCGCAGGCCCGGCCGCGGGCCCGGCAGCTGGCCCGGCTGGTACCCGGGCCGCGGCGCCGGGTGCGCGGGCCTAGCCCACCTTGCGCCGCGCGCGCGAGGAGAGCACGTCCATGGCCCACACCACCAGCGTGATGAAGACCACGATGGTGCCCACCTTGCGCCAGGCACCCACCTGCTGCGCCTCGATGAGCATGGCGCCGATGCCGCCGCCGCCCACGAGGCCCAGGATGGTGGCCATGCGCACGTTGATGTCCCAGCGGTAGACGGTGAAGGACAGGAAGCCGGGGATCACCTGCGGCAGCATGCCGTAGCGCAGCACGGGCAGCAGGCCCGCACCCGTCGAGCGCACGGCCTCCACCGGGCCGGGGTCGACGCCCTCGATGGCCTCGCTGTAGAGCTTGGCCAGCGACACCACCGAGTGCACGCACAGGGCCAGCATGCCGGCGAAGGGGCCGATGCCCACCCAGAGGGTGAAGATGGTGGCCCACACGATGGGCTCCATGGAGCGCGCCACGTTGAGCAGGATGCGCACGAGCGCGTGCGCGACCCGTCCGCCGCGCGAGGTGCCCATCACGTTGCGCGCGGCCACGAAGCCCAGCACGAAGGCCAGCGGCAGCGCCAGCAGCGAGGCCATCAGGGCCACGAACACCGTCTCCACCATCAGGCCGGCCACCTTGCCTGCCACGCCCCAGTCGGGGTCCAGCAGGCGGCTCCACAGGCCGGCGGTGCTGTCGGCGCCGCCGAAGAGGCGCGCCAGGTCCAGGTCGGTGATGCGCACGCCCACGGCGACGGTGAGGCCCAGCAGCAGCAGCACCAGCCAGGCGTTGGGGCGGCGCCACCAGGCTCCCGGGCCCGTGCTGGAGGGCGGCACCACGACGGTGTGCAGGCCGGCGACGCGCTCGGCCAGCGAGCGCTCCTGCGGGTCGCGCAGCGCCAGCAGCAGCAGGGCCAGGGCCAGCACGAGGCTGGCGACCATGCCGGCCAGGCCCGGCCCCAGCAGCAGCAGCGGGGCCAGCACGGCGCCCAGCACCAGCAGGGCCACGGCACCCGCCACGGCGCGCGCGCTCCACGGCGCGCGCGCGCCACCGCAGCGCCGCGCCAGCGACCAGGCCCGCTGGCCCAGGCTGGCGTCGCTGGCCTGCCACAGCAGCGCCAGCGGCACGGCCGCCAGCGGCAGCCACGGCCAGCGCGCGTAGAGGCTGGGACCCTGCGCCGGCTTGAGCAGCATGTCGGCCGCCCACGCGCCGTAGGCCAGCGCGGCGGCGTCCAGCAGCAGGGCGGCCGGGCGGGCCCGGGCCGGCGAGGGGCGCTCGCTGGAGGAGGGGCCGCCCATCAGCGGATCTCCACGTGCATGGCGTCCTCGCCGTAGATGCCCTTGAACACGGCGTCCGTGATGGCCTCGGGCGGGCCCTCGAACACCTTCTGGCCGCCCTTGAGGGCCACCACGCGCGTGCCGTACTCGCGCGCCAGCGACAGGAAGTGCAGGTTGGCCAGGATGGTGATGCCCTTCTCCTGCTGCAGGCGCTTGAGGTGGCCCATGACGGTGTGCGAGGTGGCCGGGTCCAGCGAGGCCACCGGCTCGTCGGCCAGCATCACGTCGGGATGCTGCAGCAGGGCGCGCGCGATGGCCACGCGCTGCTGCTGGCCGCCCGAGAGCGCCTCGACGCGGTGGTGGGCGTGCTGGGCGAGGCCTACCAGCGCCAGGTGCTCGAGCGCCTCGGCACGGTCGGCGGCGTCCCACAGGCCCAGCAGCGCGCGCGCCGTGGGCGTGCGCAAGAGCGCCCCGGTGAGCACGTTGGTGAGAGCGCTGGCGCGCGGCACGAGGTTGAACTTCTGGAAGATCATCGCCACCTGCCCGCGCAGCCGGCGCAGCTCGCGGCCCCGCAGCCCGCTCACCTCGCGCCCGGCCAGCCGGATGCTGCCCGCGCTGGGCTCGATGAGCCCGTTGAGGCAGCGCAGGAAGGTGCTCTTGCCGGCCCCCGAGAGGCCCAGCACGCACACGAACTCGCCGCGGTGCACGTCGAGGTCGATGCCCTTGAGCGCGTGGTAGCCGTTGGCGAAGGTCTTCTGGAG
>JBJTIJ010000076.1:0-2808 GCA_046094945.1 Planctomycetia bacterium
TCCCCGGCCCGGGCCGCCTCACAGCCTCTCCCGGGGCGGCGCACAGGGTGCTGCGCGGGCCTGCGCGCGCCCTGCTGGCCGTCCTCGCCCTCACCCTGGCGGCGGGCTGCGGGGGTGGAGGTGGTGGCGGCGGCTCCAGCCCGCCTCCCCCGCCGCCCGACCCGGGACTGTCGGCCCTGAGCGACGAGTTCGCCTCGGGCCCGGGCCTCGCGCCCGGCTGGAGCCGCCTGTGGCAGGTCGAGCAGTGGCCCTACGACCAGGTGGAGTCGCTGGACGTGGGCAGCACGCGCGCCGGCTGGCTCACGCTCGTGCCCTACTCCAGCACCTGGTACCAGGACTACCGCGGCGAGCTCACCTTCAAGCCCATCACCGGCGACCTCGTCGTGACGGCGCATGTCGAGGCCCGCAACCGGGCCGGCAGCGGCGCCCCGGCCCGCGCCTACTCGCTGGCCGGCCTGATGCTGCGCGCACCGCGGCAGGTGACCGCGGCCACCTGGACGCCGGGCGGCGAGGACTACGTGTTCCTCTCGCTGGGCTGCGCCGACGTGCCCGGCAGCTACCAGACCGAGGTCAAGACCACCGACGACAGCGTCTCGGTGCTGGCCATCGCGCCGGGTCCGAGTGCTGCCACGCTGCGCGCCGCGCGCATCGGGCCGCACCTGCTGCTGCTGCTGCGCCCCGAGGGCGGCGCGTGGAGCGTGCACCGCCGCTACCGGCGCGACGACTTCCCCGCCACCCTGCAGGCAGGCCTGACCGTCTACACCGACTGGCCCACCTGCTCGGCCCTCACGCCCGTGCAGCACAACAACAGCCTGCTCACGGGCGGCACGCCCGACCTGCGCGCGCAGGTGGACTACGTGCGATTCATCGAGCCGGCCGTCCCTGCCGGGCTGCTGGGCGCCGACCTCTCCAACCCCACGGCCGTCAGCGACGCCGAGTTGCTGGCCTTCCTGGGCTTCGACTAGCCGCCCGGCACGGGATCCGCGCCGGGGCAGGCTACGCGGGGCGGCGCGCCGGCCCCCGCCGGCGGCCCGGGAGCAGCCACCCGGCCGCAGCGGTGGACAGGCCCCCGCCCACGGGTAGACCCAGCGCCATGCCCGGAGGACCCGCCATGCACCGCCGCGACCTCTTGCGCGCCGCCGCCCTTGCCGGGGCCGCCGCCTCGGCCGGCGCCCTTGCGCCCGCGGCGCTGGCCGCACCGCCGGCCCCCGGGGCGCCCCGGCCGCCGGGCGCCCTGCCCGCCAGCCCGCGCATCACGCTGCGGCGCAGCGCCGAGCGCGGGGCTGCCAACCATGGCTGGCTGGACACCCGCCACACCTTCTCCTTCGCCTCCTACCGCGACCCGCGCCACATGGGCTTCCGGGCGCTGCGCGTCATCAACGAGGACTGGATCGCCGGCGGGCGCGGCTTCCCGATGCACCCGCACGACAACATGGAGATCGTCACCTACGTGCTGGCGGGCGCGCTCGAGCACAAGGACAGCCTCGGCCACGGCGGCGTGATCGTGCCCGGCAACCTGCAGCGCATGAGCGCCGGCACCGGCATCCGCCACAGCGAGTTCAACCCCAGCGCGCGCGAGAGCACGCACCTGCTGCAGGTCTGGCTGCTGCCCAGCCAGCGCAACGTCGCCCCCTCCTACGAGGACCGCCCCTTCCCGGCCACCGAGCGCCAGGGCCGGCTGCGCGTGGTGGCCTCGCCCGACGGGCGCGAGGGCTCGCTGCGCATCGTCTCGCCCACGCTCATCCACGCCTGCACGCTCAAGCCGGGCGAGCGCGTGCTGCACCCCGTGGCCAGCGGCCGCCACGCCTGGCTGCAGGTGGCGCGCGGCAGCCTCGCGCTCAACGAGCACAGCCTGCTGCAGGGCGACGGCGCCTCCACCAGCGACGCGGGCACGCTCACGCTCGTGGGCGGCGCGCAGGGCGCCGAGGTGCTGCTCTTCGACCTCGCCTAGGCGCTCGCGGCAGGCCCCACCACCGGGGGGCCCCGCTGGCCGCGCGCACGGCACGCCCGCCCGGCGGCAGGTACAGGTGTGCGCATGCCCGACGGTGCACCTCCCACGCCCGACGCGACGCCCACGCCCGCGGCCCCGCAGCCCTCGTCCGCGCCGTCGGTGCCCCCGCGGGCCACGAGCCGCGCACGCCTCGCGCCGCCGCTGCAGCCGGCGCTGGCGGCCACCTACCTCGGCACCGAGCTGGAGGCCCGCGACGCTGCGGGGCACGCCCACGTGCTGCGCCCCGCGCCGCAGGGGGCCCCCGCCGCCGCGCTGGCCTGGCCTTGGCGCGGCACCGTGCACGTGCTCACGGCCTGGAATCCCTACAGCGACCTGCTGCCCCACGACGAGAACGAGGCGGCGCAGGCCCGCCTCGCGGCTGCGCTGGCCGCCCGCGGCCTCCCCGCCCACCCGGCCGTGGGCCGCGACCCGGCGGCGAACTCCCGCGGCTGGGCCGAGCCCTCCTTCCTCGTCGAGGGCCTGACGCGCGCGCAGGCCGTCGAGCTGGGCCAGGCCTTCGAGCAGCACGCGCTCTTCGAGGTGGACAGCGCCTCCGGCGAGCTGCGCCTCGTGGCCTGCCGCGACGGCGCCCTGCTGGGCACCCGCCGCGTCGTGGCCGTGTCGGGCGCCTAGCCGACAGGTCCGGTCAAGCGCCGTGTAGCATGCAGCCGGGAATCCCATGTTCCGCTTCCGCCGCCCCAGCCTCACCAAGCGCATCGCGGCCCGCACGTCGTGGAAGCGGGCGGTGCGCCACCGCCTCGGGCTCAAGGCGCCGCGCGGCTGGGGCTGGATCACCAACCCGCGCAAGGCCCTGCAGA
>JBJTIJ010000077.1:0-1127 GCA_046094945.1 Planctomycetia bacterium
CGATTGGACCCGGCCGGGCCGGGACAGGTTCCCGCCCGCCCGCAGGGGCCTGGACGGGGCTCCCCAGCCTACGGGCGGCCCGGGCCGGGCCGGGACCGGCCTCAGGGCCGCTCGGCGCGCGCCACCAGCACGGTGATGTTGTCGGGGCCGCCGTGGCGCTCGGCCAGCGCCACGAGGCGCGCGGCCAGCTCGGCGGGCGCGCCGCCACGCTGCAGGTCGGCCTCGATGGCCTTGTTGTCCACCACGCCGCACAGGCCATCGCTGCACAGCACCAGCACATCGCCCAGATCCAGCCGCTGCGCGGTGGTGACCACCTCCAGCGGCTCCTCGCTGCCCAGCGCCTGCAGGATGATGTTGCGCCCGGCCATGGTGGCGGCCTGCGCCTCGGTGATCACGCCGTCCTCGAGCAGCTTGCTCACCAGGCTCTGGTCGCGCGTGAGCTGCTGGAGCCGGCCCTTGCGGAACAGGTAGGCGCGGCTGTCGCCCACCTGCCCCACGACCAGCTCGTCGCCCACCACCCACGCGGCCGTGAGCGTGGTGCCCATGCCGCGCAGCGCCGGATCGCGCTCGCTGGCGGCGTGGATGGCCGCGTGCACGGCCTCCACCGCGCCCACCAGCCGCGGCGCCAGCGCGCTCGCCGGCGCGGACTGCGCGCAGGCGTCCATCTCGGCAGCCAGGCCCTTGACGGCCATGCTGCTGGCCACCTCGCCGGCCAGCGCTCCGCCCATGCCGTCGGCCGCGCACAGCAGCAGGCCGGGCCAGCCGCTGGCAGCGCGCCCCTCGCTGTCGCCGGCCGTGGCGCCCGGCGTGCCCACGGGGTGGGCCCACAGCGTGTCCTCGTTGTTGGGGCGCACGAGGCCGCGCACGCTGCGCCCGCACCACGCAAAGCGCAGGGCCGCCTGGCCCGCTGCGCTCCCGTGCGCTCCGTCTGCGCCCAGCGCCATGCGTGGTTCCGCGTGCCGGGATGGGAGGGCAGCCGTGGCCCCACGCCTGGGCGGCCGGACCCGCCGCAGGCGCGATGGCACGACGGTACCCCCGCCCCGCGCCGCCTGCAACGAGCAGGGCTGCGGGCCGCTCCATGCCTGCGGCCGCCTTGACGCTCCCCCCCGGGCCACCCACACTCGGCC
>JBJTIJ010000078.1:0-1620 GCA_046094945.1 Planctomycetia bacterium
CACCAGCTTGGCGGCCTTGGCGAGCGTCAGCCCGTCCAGGCTGGCCGCGATGGCCTCGAGCTCGGGCTCGAGCTGCGTGGTCTCGTTCGACATGGTCTGCTCCTTCTGTCCTTCGGGAACTCGTACGGGGACGCGGGAAACTGGGGTATGGGCGGGGCAAGCCTCGGGGGGCGCCCGGCGCTAGGCCGAGGCCTCGCTGCCCTGCTTGGGGGCGGCATCGACCTTGGCCTGCAGCACGCGCACCAGGCCCGAGAGCACGCCGTGCAGCGAGCCCACGATGCCGCGCGCCGGCGAGGCCAGCAGGCCCACCGTCATGCCGCGCAGCTCGTGCAGGCCGGGCAGCTTGGCCAGGCCCTCGGCATCCTTGGCGCCGAGCACCTCGCCGTCGGCGATCGCGCCCTTCACCTGCAGGGGCTTGAACTTCTTGCGGAACTCGACCACCACCTTGGCGATGGGGACGGGGCCGGAGCCGCCGTACACGATGGCCGTCGAGCCGCGCAGCATGCCGCGCAGGCTGGTGCTGGCGCTGCCGCCCAGCCACGCGGCCTCCATGGCCAGGCGTGCGGTGCGGTTGTGCACGATGCGCAGGCGGGCGCCGCCCGCCTTCTCGCGCAGCTCCTTGCGGAAGGCGCTGGCGCCCTCCACGGTCATCGGGCCGGTCTCGAGCACGAGGCAGCCGTTGGTGCCGTCCAGCTCCTTCTGGAGCTGGGTGCGCAGCATCGTCTTGAGGGACTTCGCCATGGCGCGCTCTCCTAGACCACGTCCACGGCGATGCCGGGGCTCATCGTGGCGCTGAGGCTGACCTTGCGGAAGTAGACGCCCTTCACGGCGGCGGGACGCACGCTGCGCAGGTGCTCGACCATGTGGTGCACGTTGGCCACCAGCTCGGCCTCGCTGAAGCTGCGCTTGCCGACCGGCACGTGCACGTTGCCGCCCGCATCGGCGCGGAACTCCACCTTGCCGGCCTTGAACTCGCGCACGGCCTGGCCCACCTTGTCGGTGACCGTGCCGCTCTTGGGGCTGGGCATCTTGCCCGTCGGGCCGAGCACCTTGCCCAGCTTGCCCACGTGGCGCATCATCGCCGGGTGCGCGATGCACACGTCGAAGGCCACCCAGCCCTCGCCGATGCGCTTGGCCAGGTCGTCGGTGCCCACCCCGTCGGCGCCGGCTTCCTGCGCCTCGCGGGCAGCCTCGCCCTCGGCGAACACCACCACCGTGCGCTGCTTGCCGATGCCCTTGGGCAGCGACACGCTGCCGCGCACGATCTGGTCGCTCTTCGTGGGGTCGACGCCCAGGCGCACGGCCAGCTCGACGGTCTCGTCGAACTTCGCCTTGGGGAAGCGCCCGAGCACCGAGATGGCCTCGGCGAGCGGATAGCGCTTGTGCGGCACGTACCCCGGGACCTCCCGGGCGGCCTTGATGCGCTTGCCTGTGTGCTTCACCGCGTCCTCCTGGCTCTCCCACACCCGGCCGCGGTGCCTGGCGTGGTCACGAGCTACGCCCCAGGAGATCCGGGGCGAACGGAGGAGTGAACAGGCACCTGCGCCCCGGCCCAAGGAAAGTGAGGGGTGCTGCCCGGCCGTGCGGCCGCCTCGCCCCCGCCCCGCCCCGACCGCCAGC
>JBJTIJ010000079.1:0-16326 GCA_046094945.1 Planctomycetia bacterium
GCCTCGGTGCGGGCCCGGGATGGTACGGCCGCCGCGCGGGCCGGGGCGCGCAGGCCACGCCCGGCCGCGGGCCACGTGCCTCCCAGAGGTTGCCGCGCCGGGGCTTGGGCGGATGCTGGCCTGCTCGCGTGACGCACGACACCCACCGCCCTCCCCGACACCTGCCGCGGGTGGCGAGCTACACGCTGCAGCGCCAGCTGCCGGCTGAGGTGCTGCTGGGCGTGTTCGGCGGCGTGTTCGGGCTGGGCGGCTTCGCCCTGCGCCGCAGCCTGGGCGCGCCCGAGCTGCTCGTGCCGCTGGTGCTGGCGCTGGGCCAGCTGCCGTGGGCGCTGGCCCCCTCGTGGCAGCCGCTCTTCGGCTCGATGGACCGGCGCCGGGCCTTCGTGGTGCTGGGCTGGATGAGCAAGGGGCCGCTGCTGCTGGTGGCCTTCGTGAGCGTGGTGGCCACGGGCGGGGCGGGCATGGGGCAGGGCGACTACGTGCTCTTCCTCATCCTGCTGGTGCTGTTCTACGTGGGCGACTCGGCCTACATCCCGCACCGCGCCGCGCTGATCGGCTCCAACTACCCTGCGCACGTGCGCGGGCGCATGTTCGGGCTGCTGGCGATGGCCGCCATGCTGGCGCAGGTGGCGGCGAGCAAGGCCAGCGGCTGGGTGCTCGACCACGACCCGCGCTCGCTGCGCTGGCTGTTCCCGCTGGCCGCGGCGCTGGGCATCGCAGGCCACGTCGTGCTCTCGCGCATCGCCTGGCGCGCACCGCCCATGCCGGCCACGCCCGGCGTGCGGGGCCTCAAGGCCGCCGGGCGCGCCGTGGCGCGCACCTGGCACGACACGCGCGACGTGCTGCGTGCCGACCCGGCCTTCCGGCGCTACGAGCTGGGCTTCATGCTCTACGGCTTCGGACTGAACATGAGCATGAGCGTGCTGCTGCTCTACAGCGAGGGCTCGCTCAAGGTCTCGTACGCCGACTGGACCACCGCGCAGGGCGTGGCCAACCCGCTGGCCTACCTGCTGAGCGTGGCCTTGCTGGGCCGGCTCGTGGACCGCTTGGGCGTGGTGCGCCTGACGATGGGCTCCTTCGCGCTGCTGAGCACCTACTTCCTGCTGCTGCCGCTGGTGGACAGCCTCGGCGGGCTGGTGCTCACCTACATCCTGTTCGGGATCTCGATGGCGGGCGTGGTGCTGGGCTGGAACCTGGGGCCGCTGCACTTCGCCCCGCCGCAGCGCGCGCACCAGTACATGAGCGTGCACGTGGCGCTGGTGGCCTTCCGCAGCACGCTTGCGCCGCTGGCCGGCTTCGTCGTCTACCGGCTGCTGGACGCGCCCTCCACCTTCCTGTGCTCGGCGGCGCTGGTGCTGGCGGCCGTGCTGGTGATGCAGCGGCTGGACCGCCACGTGCGCCGCCAGGAGCGCATGGCGCGCCTGCCCGACATCCCCACCGAGCAGGCCGCCGGCGCCTAGGGCCCCCGCAGGGCGGCGCTGGGCGCGCGCGGGCGCCTGAGTGCGCCCGAGTGCGCCCGAGGGAGCGGTCACGGGCGGCCACGGGCGGTCACGGGCCGCCACGGGCGGCCAAGGGAGGCTGGCGGCGCCGGCCGCCGCGGGGCCCGGGCGGCCGGCCCCGGCAGGGGCCCGCGCGCCCTGCCCGCGGCCGCGTGGGTCGGCGCCGGGCGGTACCCTCCGCGCCATGACGAACGCCCGCCCTGCCCTGCTGGTCCTGGCCGACGGCACCGTGTTCCGGGGACGCGCCTTCGGCGCCGCCGCCGAGCGCACCGGCGAGGTGGTGTTCAACACCTCGATGTCGGGCTACCAGGAGATCGCCACCGATCCCTCCTACGCGGGCCAGATCGTGTGCATGACCTACCCGCACATCGGCAACTACGGCGTCAACGAGGAAGACGGCGAGGCCGACCGCCCGTGGATCGAGGGCATGGTCGTGCGCGAGCTCTCGCCCGTGGCCAGCAACTTCCGCTCGCGGCGCGACCTGGGCGCCTGGTACGCCGAGCACGGCATCCCGGGCATCGAGGGCATCGACACGAGGAAGCTCACGCGCCGCCTGCGCGTGCACGGCTGCATCAACGGCGTGCTGAGCACGGTGTCCACCGACGAGGCCGCGCTGCGTGCCAAGGCGGCGGCGGCGCCCAGCATGGCGGGCCTGGACCTCGTCAAGGGCGTGACCTGCGCGCAGCCCTACGCGTGGACCGAGGGCTGGCCCGACCGCTGGTTCGTCACGCCCAAGGGCGGCGCGCCCGGCACCACCTACCGCGTGGTGGCCATCGACTGCGGCATCAAGCGCAACATCCTGCGCTCGCTGGTCTCGCACGGCCTGCAGCCCACCGTGGTGCCGGCCTCCACGCCGGCCGCCGAGATCCTGGCCATGAAGCCCGACGGCGTGTTCCTGAGCAACGGCCCCGGCGACCCGGCGGCCGTCACCTACGCCGTCGCCAGCGTGCGCCAGCTGCTGGGCAAGGTGCCGGTGTTCGGCATCTGCCTGGGCCACCAGATCATGGCGCTGGCCGCCGGCGGCCGCACCTACAAGCTCAAGTTCGGCCACCGCGGCGCCAACCACCCGATCCTGGACCGCACCACGGGCAAGATCGAGATCACCAGCCAGAACCACGGCTTCGCGGTGGACGAGGCCAGCCTGGCGCCGACCAGCTTCTACGGCACGCACACCAACCTCAACGACTACACCAACGCCGGCATCGCCTCGCGCGACCTGCGCGCCTTCGCGGTGCAGTACCACCCCGAGGCAGCCCCCGGCCCGCACGACGCGCACCACCTGTTCCAGCGCTTCCGCGACCTGATCGCGGGCGTGCCGCTGGCCAAGGCGGCCCCGGCGCCCGTGCCCACGCCCGCCCCGGCGCCGGCCGGCGCCTAGGCCCGCGGGCGCGCCGGCGCGTGCGCATCGGCGTCGACCTCGGCGGCTCGAAGATCGAGGCCGCTGCGCTCGGCAGCGCCGGCGAGGTGCTCTGGCGCCAGCGCGTGCCCACGCCGCGCGGCGACTACGCCGCCACGCTGGAGGCCATCGCCGGGCTGGTGGAGGCGGCCGAGCGCGCCACGGGCCGGCAGGGCCGCGTGGGCGTGGGCATCCCGGGCATCCCTGCGCCGGCCACGGGCCGCGTCAAGAACGCCAACAGCACCTGGCTCATCGGCCAGCCGCTGCCGCGCGACCTCGAGGCGCGCCTGGGCCGCCCGGTGCGCATCGCCAACGACGCCAACTGCTTCGCGCTCTCCGAGGCCGTGGACGGCGCCGGCCGGGGCGCGCGCGTGGTGTTCGGCGTGATCGTGGGCACGGGCACCGGCGGCGGCGTGGTGGTGGACGGGCGCGTGCTCGAGGGCCCCAACGGCATTGCCGGCGAGTGGGGCCACAACCCCCTGCCCTGGCCGCGCGCCGACGAGCTGCCCGGCCCGGCCTGCTATTGCGGCCGCAGCGGCTGCATCGAGGGCTGGCTCTCGGGCCCGGCGCTGGCGCGCGACCACGCGGCGGCCACGGGCCAGCGGCTGCAGGCTCCCGAGGTGGCGGCGCGTGCGGCCGCCGGCGAGCCCGCGGCGGCGGCCACGCTGGCGCGCCACGCCGAGCGCATGGCCCGCGCGCTGGCCAGCGTCATCAACCTGCTGGACCCCGACGTGATCGTGCTCGGCGGCGGCCTCTCGCAGCTGGCCCACCTCTACGACGAGGTGCCGCGCCAGTGGGGGCGCTGGGTGTTCTCCGACCTCGTGCAGACGCGCCTGCTGCCGCCCGTGCACGGGGACGCCGGCGGGGTGCGGGGCGCCGCCTGGCTGTGGCCGGAGGCCTAGCGCGGGCCCGCCCGCGCCGCGCGCGCGGGCCGTGGCCGGCGCTCGCGGCCGCGGCCGGGGGCCGCTAGGATGACCCGTTACCCGGAGCGACCTCCCGGCCATGCCCGTCACCTGCGTCTTCGGCATGCACTGGGGCGACGAGGGCAAGGGCCGCCTCGTGGACCTGCTGGCGGCCACCAGCGACGTGGTGGTGCGCTACCAGGGCGGCGCCAACGCCGGCCACACCGTGGTGGTGGGCCGCGAGAAGTACGTGCTGCACCTGCTGCCCTCGGGCGTGATCCAGCCGCGCACGATGAACGTGATCGGCAACGGCGTGGTGGTCGACCCCTGGACGCTGCTGGCCGAGGTGGACGAGCTCGAGCGGCGCGGCATCAGCCTCGCCGGGCGCCTGTTCGTCAGCGACCGTGCCCACGTGGTGCTGCCCTACCACAAGCGCATCGACGCGGCGCTGGAGCGGCTGCGCGGGGCGGCCTCGCTGGGCACCACCAGCCGCGGCATCGGGCCCACCTACGGCGACAAGGCCATGCGCGAGGGCTTCCGCGTGGCCGACCTGCTGCGGCCCGAGGCCTTCGTGGAGCGCCTGCGCGCCACCGCCGGCGCGCGCAACGGCATCCTGGCGCGCGCCGGCCTCGAGGCGCTGGACCCCGAGCAGGTGGTGCGCGAGACGCTGGAGGTCTCGCAGCGCCTGGCGCCCTACGTGGGCGACACGACCGCGTTGCTGCTGGAGGCCCACGGCGCCGGCAAGGACATCCTGTGCGAGGGCGCGCAGGGCTTCGCGCTGGACGTCGACCACGGCTCCTACCCCTTCGTGACCAGCAGCAGCACCGGCCCCGCAGGCCTCTCGGCGGGCACGGGCCTGCCGCCGCGCGCCATCGACCGCGTGCTGGGCGTGTTGAAGGCCTACAGCACGCGCGTGGGCGCGGGACCGTTCCCCTCGCGTGACACCGGTCCCGCGGGCCAGCACCTGGGCGAGCGCGGCCACGAGTTCGGGGCCACCACGGGCCGCAAGCGCGACTGCGGCTGGTTCGATGCCGTCGTGGCGCGGCGGGCCGCGGCCACGCAGGGCGTGGACAGCGTGGCGCTCATGAAGCTGGACGTGTTGAGCGGGCTGCGCGAGCTGAAGGTGTGCGAGGCCTACGAGCTGGGCGGCAAGCGCATCCAGACGCCCCCGGCGCTGGCCGAGGACTGGGAGGCCTGCCGGCCGGTCTACCGCAGCTACCCGGGCTGGGACCGCGACCTGTCGGCCGTGCGGCGCTTCGCCGACTTGCCGCGCGAGGCGCAGGCCTACGTGCGTGCGCTGCAGGAGGTGCTGGGCGTGGCCATCGAGGTGATCTCGGTGGGGGCCGAGCGCGACCGCTTCATCCGCACCACGGGTGGCGTGCCCGCGTAGCCCGGCGGGGCCGCAGGGCTGGCACAGGCCGCCCGGCCCGTGGCCGCCGCGGGGCCGGCCGCCGGCAGGCCGTGCAGGCCGCGCAGGCGGCGCAGGCGGGGGCAGGTGGTACCGTGGCGCCTCCCCGGGCGGGAGCCAGCGCAGAGGATGTCCACCGAGGCCGCGAAGAACCCTGGCGGTGCGCGCCACGTGGCGATCATCATGGACGGCAACGGCCGCTGGGCGCAGGGCCGTGGCTTCGGGCGCGTGCGTGGCCACCGCGCGGGCGTGGAGAGCGTGCGCGCCGCCACGCGGCAGTCGGCGCGCATCGGCCTGCAGCAGCTGACGCTGTTCGCCTTCTCGACCGAGAACTGGAAGCGGCCGGCCGACGAGGTGGCCACGCTCATGCGCCTGCTGCGCGAGTACCTGGTCGACGAGCGCGGCGAGCTGATGGAGAACAAAATCCGGCTCACCAGCATCGGCAAGGTGGATGCCCTGCCCGTGGAGGTGGTCGAGGCGCTGCGCGAGACCGAGCGCCTGACGCAGGCCAACAAGGGCATGGTGCTGTGCCTGGCGCTCAACTACGGCGCGCGCGACGAGCTGGCCGAGGCCGCGCGCAGCCTGGCCCTCGACCACGCCGCCGGGCGCATCGACGTCACGCGCCTCTCGGGCGCCGACCTCGAGGCGGCGCTGGCCGCGCGCCTCTACCAGCCCTCGATGCCGCCGCTGGACCTCATGATCCGCACCGCCGGCGAGCTGCGCCTGTCCAACTTCCTGCTGTGGCAGGTCTCCTACGGCGAGCTGTACGTGACCGACACGTGCTGGCCCGACTTCCGCGAGGACGACCTGGACGCCGCCCTGGCCTGCTATGCCACGCGCGTGCGCCGCTTCGGCGGGCTGGTCACGCGCTGATGGGGGCGCCGCACGACCCGCCGGCCGCCGCGGCGCCGGCCGCGCGCGTGCGCCACCCGGTGCTGCTGCGCCTCGTGGTGGCGCCGCTGGTGCTGGCCGTGGTGGGCGCCGTGGCCTGGACCTACGTCGCCAGCGGCAGCCCGCTGGGCGTGGACCTGCTCATGGCCCTGATGGGCGCCGCGGGCGGCTGGGAGATGGCGCGCCTGCTGGCGCCCGGCACGGGCAGCCGCGCCGAGGCCGCGCTGGCGGCGCTGGCCTGCGGGCTGCTGGGCGGCATCGGCCTGCTGGCGCCGGACTCGGCCGCCACGCGCCACCTGCTGCGCGTGGGCCTGGTGGGCGCGGCGCTCGTGGCGCTCATGGCGCGCCGCTGGCGCGACACCTCGCCGGGCGCGCTGGACGCGGTGGCCCGCGGGCTGGTGCCGGTGGTGTACGTGGGCCTGCTGTTCAGCACGCTGCGCGAGGTGGCGGCCGGCGACCAGGGCGCGCGCTGCATCGTGTGGGTGGTGCTGGTGAGCAAGGCCAGCGACATGGGCGGATGGCTGGTGGGCAAGCCGCTGGGCCGCCACAAGCTGGTGCCCAGCATCTCGCCCGGCAAGAGCTGGGAGGGACTGGCCGGCGGGCTGGCTGCCTCGGTGCTGGTGGCGGCGGGGCTGGCCGGGCCGCTGGGCGTGGCCGAGGCCCGCTGGGGCACGCTGCACCTCGTGCTGTTCGGGCTGGCCGTGGGCGCGGCCAGCGTGCTGGCCGGCATCACGCAGAGCGCCTGGAAGCGCCGGGCCGGGGTGAAGGACTCCAGCCCCCTGATCCCCGAGATGGGCGGCGTGCTCGACATGCTCGACTCGCTGCTCTTTGCCGCGCCGCTGGCCTGGGCGTGGATCCGGCTGGCCGCCCGCCTGTAGCGCGCAGAGGCCCCCGAGGCGTATGCTGGGCGCATGCCGCGCGAGAAGATCGCTGACGCCGCCGATGCCGAGGTGCGCGTGCTGTTCGGGCCGCTGGACCGCCACCTGCGCGCGCTGCGCGAGCGGCACGGCGTGCGGGTGACCCTGCGCCACGGCCTGCTGACGCTGGAGGCCGACGACGCCGGGCTGCTGCGCGAGGTGACGCGCCGCGCCCGGCGCGTGCTGGCGCGCGCGCGCAACGGCGAGGCGCTCGACGAGGCGCAGGTGGAGCAGCTGCTGCTGGAGGGCGAGCCGCAGGGCGCGGCTGCCGGCGGCAGCCCGGCGGGCGCCGGCACGCCCCCGGGGCCTGGCCCGGCGCACGGCCCGGCGCACGGAGGCCGGCCCGGCGGGGGGCCGCCGCGCCCGCCCGCGCCCGGGCGGGGGGCGGGCCACGACATCCGCCCGCGCACGGCCAGCCAGGAGCGCTACGTGCGCGCCATCCGCGCCCACGACGTGGTGTTCGCGGTGGGGCCGGCCGGCACGGGCAAGACCTTCCTCGCAGTGGTCGAGGCGGTGGCCGCGCTGCGCGCCGGCCACGTGCGGCGCATCGTGCTCACGCGCCCGGCCGTGGAGGCCGGCGAGAAGCTCGGCTTCCTGCCCGGCGACTTCCAGGCCAAGATCAACCCCTACCTGCGCCCGCTCTACGACGCGCTGGGCGAGCTGCTGCCCTACGGCGAGATGCAGCGCTACGTGGCCTCGGACGTGATCGAGATCGTGCCGCTGGCCTACATGCGCGGCCGCACGCTCAAGGACGCCTTCATCATCCTCGACGAGGCGCAGAACACCTCGCCGGCCCAGATGAAGATGTTCCTCACGCGCCTGGGCATGGGCAGCAAGACCGTGGTCACGGGCGACATGACGCAGGTGGACCTGCCCGAGGGCACGGCCTCCGGCCTGGTGCACGCCGTCACGCTGCTGGGCGACACGCCCGGCATCGAGATCGTGCGCTTCGTCGCGCAGGACATCCTGCGCCACCCGCTCGTGCAGCGCATCGTGGACGCCTACGACGCGCAGGCCAACGGCCTGTGGGCCGGCGCCCGCGACCCCGGGGCCGGGCGTGGCTAGGGTCGCCGCCCGCGGCCGGGCGGCACGCCGCAGCGGGGCAAGCGGCAGCGGGGCAAGCGGCAGCGGGGCACGCGGCAGCGGGTCGGCGCGCAGCGGCCGGGCCGGGCGCAAGGCAGGGCCCGCCGTGGGCGCCAGCGCGGGCAGCCCGGCAAGGTGGATGGGCAGCGCCGGGCTGCGCGTGGCCCCGGGCGTGGCGCCCTGGGCCGGGCGGCGGCTGGCCGGCGACCTCGAGCGCGTGGCGGCGCTGGCGGCCGGCGAGGCGGGCAAGGCGGTGCACCTGGACGTGGCCGTGCTGGGCGACCGGGAGATGGACCGGCTGCACCGCCAGCACCTGGGCGTGCCGGGCACCACCGACGTGCTCTCGTGGGTGCTGGAAGACGACGCCGGCGGCCTGGTGGGGGCCTTGGCCCTCGGCGCGGCCGTGGCCCGGCGGGAGGCGCGGGCCCACGGCCATCCGCCGTACCATGAGGCCCTGCTCTACGCCGTCCACGGCACCCTCCACCTGCTGGGCCACGACGACCACGCCGCCGCCGCGCGGGCGCGCATGCGCCGCGCCGAGCGCCGCTGGCTCGCGGCCCTGGGGCTGGGCGACGTGTTCCAGGGTGGCGCGCGAGCCTTGAGGAGCCCCCGCCCGTGACCCAGAGCGACGATCCCTCGGTGCAGCGCATCCTCGCGGGCGGGCTGGCCACGCCCGAGCAGGTGGACGAGGCGCTGGCCATCCGCGCCAAGATGCAGGAGATGGGCGTCAAGCCCCTGCCGGTGTCCGACATCCTGTTCGAGAAGGGCTGGATCGACCGCGACGCGCTCGACGGGCTGCGGCGCGAGGAGCGGCGCGTGAGCGGGCAGGAGCAGATCGCCGGCTACCGCCTCGTCGAGCTGCTGGGTCAGGGCGCCATGGCCTCGGTCTACAAGGCGCGCCAGCTCTCGCTGGACCGCGACGTGGCCATCAAGGTGCTGGCGCCGGGCCTGGCGCGCGACCCCGGGCACGTGCGGCGCTTCCAGGAGGAGGCGCGCACCGTGGCGCGCCTGGCGCACACCAACCTCGTCAGCGGCATCGACGTGGGCGAGGCCGACGGCATCCACTACCTCGTGATGGAGTACGCCGACGGCAACACGGTGGGCTCGCTGGTGCGCCGCGGCGGGCCGCTGGACGAGGAGCGCGCACTGGTGATCGCCCAGCAGGTGGCGCGCGCGCTCGACCACGCGCACAAGAACGGCCTCGTGCACCGCGACGTCAAGCCCGACAACATCATCGTGACGCGCGAGGGCGTGGCCAAGCTGTGCGACCTGGGCCTGGCGCGCCTGGACGAGGGCGAGGGCAGCGCCGCCGAGCGCGGCGGCACGCCCGACTACATCAGCCCCGAGCAGGCGCGCGGCGAGGCGGCCGTGGACGCGCGCAGCGACCTCTACAGCCTGGGCGCCACCCTGTTCCACATGCTGGCCGGCCGCCCGCCCTTCGAGGGCGGCTCGGCGGCCGCCGTGATGGCCCGCCACCTCACCGAGCCGGTGCCGCCGCTCAACGCGGTGGGCGCCGACGTCGATGCGCGCACCGAGGCGCTGGTGGCGCGGCTGCTGGCCAAGCTGCCCGGCGAGCGCTACGCCAGCGCCAGCGAGCTGCTGCAGGCCCTCGAGGCCCTCGTGCGCGACCTGCAGCAGGAGCGCTCCAGGCCCGGCGCAGCCGCCGCGCCCGGCGCGCCCGCGGCGCCGGCCAAGCCGGCGGCCCCGGTGGCCCGCCGCCGTCGCTAGGCGGCCGCGCGCAGCGCGCGTGCTGCGCGTGCGTCAGGCACGCAGTCGGTGCTGCGCGCGCGCAGCGCCGCCGTCTCGCCATGCGGTGCACGGCCCAGCCGGGCGCAGTGCCGCAGGCGCACGCCGTGCCGCAGGCGGGAGGGCGGTGCCGCGGCGGGAGGAGGGACGCGCGCCAGGGCGCGCGGCGCCGGCCTAGGCCTTGGCGGCCTCGGGCTTCCACAGGCGCTTGGGCGGCTTGACCGTCATGCCGCGCGAGATGAACTTGGCCGCCACGCGCAGGCGCACGACCTTGCCGTCCACCAGCGCACGCACCTTCTGCACGTTGGGCTTGAAGGTGCGGTTGGTGCAGGACGTGATCTTCTTGCCCACGCCGCCCTTGGCCTTGGCCAGGCCGCGCTTGGTGAACTGGCGGCCGGCACGGGTCTTCTTGCCGCTGATCTGGCACACGCGCGACATCGTCGGGCTCCGGGAGGCGGGGTCGGGCCGTGGCGGGCCACGCGGGCGTCGCGCACGGGGGAACGCAGGAAGGTAGGGGCGGCCCCGGGCCGGGCCAAGGACCGGCGGGGCTGGCCCGCCTTGCGCGCGCGCCCGCGGCGCCGGGGCCGGGCCCTGTTCGCCTCCTGTAGGGGGCCAAGCCGGCTTTACAATCGCGCCTCGAGGTGCCAAGCGCGGCGGCGCGCAGCGTGGCGCCGGGAGATCCCATGTCGGCCCCTGTCCCGGCCCGCGACAGCCAGCTGGCCGACCTCAACCCCGCCCAGCAGGAGGCCGTCACCCACCCCAGCGGCCCGCTGCTGATCGTGGCCGGGGCCGGCTCGGGCAAGACGCGCGTGCTCACGCGGCGGGCGGCCTGGCTGGTGGCGGGCGGCCTGCCGGGCCATGCGCTGCTGGCCATCACCTTCACCAACAAGGCGGCGCGGGTGCTGCGCGCGCGGCTCGAGGGCCTGCCGGGGGCGGGCAGCGTGTGGGCCGGCACCTTCCACGGCTTTGCCGCCTGGCTGCTGCGCCAGCACGGCCCGGCGGTGGGCATCGAGCGCAACTTCACCATCGCCGACCGCGAGGACCAGGAGCGGCTGCTCAAGGTGCTGCTGGAGGAGCGCGGCCTCGCGGGGCTCAAGCTCAAGCCCTCGGCGCTGGCCGGCTGGATCAGCCGCTCGAAGAACGGCCCGGCGCCCGTGCCACGCGAGTGGGCGCGCGAGGCCGAGGCGCTGCACGGGCTCAAGGCCGCCTACGCCGAGCGGCTGCGCGGGGCCGGCCTGCTGGACTTCGACGACCTGCTGCTGGAGGCGCGCCGCGCGCTGCGCGAGGGCCCCGGCGTGGCCGCGGCGCTGCAGGCGCGCTTCGCGCACGTGCTGGTGGACGAGTACCAGGACACCAACCTCGTGCAGCGCGACCTGCTGCTGGCCCTGCTGGGGCCCGCGCGCAACCTCACCGTGGTGGGCGATCCCGACCAGAGCATCTACCGCTGGCGCGGCGCCAGCGTGGGCAACATCCTGCGCTTCGGCGACGACCTGCCCGGCGCGCGCACGGTGGTGCTCGACCGCAACTACCGCAGCACCGAGCACATCCTCTCGGCCGCCGAGGCCGTCATCGCGCGCAACCGCGACCGCTTCGCCAAGCGGCTGGTCTCGCACCGTGGCGCGGGCGAGAAGGTGCGCGTGGTGCGGGCCAGCGATGCGCGCGACGAGGCCGAGGTGGTGGCCGAGGCCATCGCGCGCTGGATCGCGCGCGGCGGGCGCGCCGGCGACGTGGCCGTGGTCTACCGCGTCAACGCGCTCTCGCGCGCGGTGGAGCTGGCGCTGCGCGCGCGCGGCATCCCCTACCACGTGGTGGCCGGCGTGGAGTTCTTCCAGCGCCAGGAGGTCAAGGACGTGCTGGCCTACGCGCGCCTGCTGGACAACGAGCGCGACGAGGCGGCCTTCGCGCGCGTGGCCAACGTGCCGGCGCGTGGCGTGGGGGCCACGAGCCTCGCGCGCCTGCGCGCGCAGGCGGCCGCCCGCGGGCTCTCGTGGCGCGAGGCGCTCGAGCGCGGCGTGGAGGGCGTCTCGGGCAAGGCGCGCAGCGGCCTGCTGGCGCTGGTGCGCGTGCTCGACGAGGTGCGCCGCATGCCGCGCGCGCCGGTGGCGCCGCTGCTGGACGCGCTGGCGGCGCAGAGCGGCTACCTCGATGCGCTGGCCGGCGAGGGCGCCGACCCGGACGGCACGCGCGCCGAGAACGTGCGCGAGCTGGTGGCCGCGGCCCACGACTGGGACGTCGAGCAGCCCGGGGGCGGGCTGGCCGGCTTCCTGGAGATGTGCGGGCTGGTGAGCGACCAGGACGGGCTGGAGGAGGGCGACCGCGTCAGCCTGCTCTCGACGCATGCGGCCAAGGGGCTGGAGTTCCCCATGGTGGTGGTGATCGGCGCCGAGCACGGCCTGTTCCCGCACGTGCGCAGCATGGACGAGGACGCCGCGCTGGAGGAGGAGCGGCGCCTGTTCTACGTGGCGCTCACGCGCGCGATGGACCGCTTGCTGGTGACGCATGCCGCGTGGCGCTTCGCCGCCGGGGCCGGCGGCGCGGGCGTGGAGCCGCGCATGCCCAGCCCCTTCCTGCGCGACATGCCCTCGGCCAGCGTGACGGGCGAGGATCGCGCGGGCGCCATGGGGGCGCGGGCCTGGGACCCGGCCCCGCGCGCCCGCTGGGACGAGGACGCCGCCGGCGACGCGCCGCCGCCCGCCGGCGAGGAGGACGCGGGCCCGGCCGCGCCCGACCTGCCCGTGCACGCGCGCGGCAGCGACGAGCCGGGCCCCGGCGACCGGGTGCGCCACGCCGTCTTCGGCATCGGGCGGCTGGTGGCCATCACCGGCAGCGGCCCTGCGCTGCGCCTGACGGTGGACTTCGAGTCGGTGGGCCGCAAGCAGCTCATCCCGGCCTTTGCGCGCCTGGAGCGCCTGCCGTGAGCGCGCCGGCCCCGCTGCCGCTGCCGTGCCTGCTGCTGCAGGAGCCGGGCGGCGAGCGCGTCGTGGCGCTGGGCCCCGGCCCGCTCGTGGTGGGCCGCGGCAGCGGCTGCGGCCTGAGGCTGGACGACCCCAGCCTCTCGGCGCGCCACCTCGCGCTGGAGCCCGTGGCCGGCGGTGGCTGGAAGGCCGTGGACCTCGACAGCAAGAACGGCACCTTCGTCAACGACCAGCTGGTGCAGCAGCGCCTGCTGGAGGACGGCGACCGGCTGCGCGCCGGGCGCGTGCAGGCCGTGGTGCGGCTGGAGGCGGGCCCGGGCGAGCTGCTGGCCGAGCTGGAGGGCTGGGTGCAGCGCGCTGGGCGCCGGCTGGGGCGTGCGGGCCTCGAGCAGGGGCTGGGGCGGCTGGCGCAGGCGCTGGGCCACGGCGCCGCGGGCGCGCCGGGCGCGCCCGGTCCCAGCGGGGGCCTGGAGGCGGTGCGCAGCCTGCAGGCGCTGCTGCCGGCGCTGCTGGGCGAGGTGCGCCCGGAGGTGCTGGCCGAGCAGGTGCTCGACGCCCTCGTGCGCCTCACGGGCGCCGAGCGCGGCTTCTTCCTGCTGGAGCCAGGCGCGCTGGGCGAGGCGTCCGTGCCGGGCGCCGCGGCCGGCGAGGAGCCGGCGCCGCGCGTGCTGGCCGCGCGCAACCTGGACGGCGAGGGCGTGCGCGACGCGCTGGCCAAGGTGAGCCGCTCGGTGCTGCGCCGCGTGCGCGAGACGGGCGAGCCGGTGGTGGTGGGCGACGCGCGCGCTGACGAGCGCTTCCGCGAGATGGACTCGGTGGTGGGGCTGGGCCTGAGCTCGCTGATGGCCGTGCCGGTGCGCGGGCCGGGCGGCCCGCTGGCGCTCATCGTGCTGGACAACCGCTTCGAGATGGGCGTGTTCGACGAGCGCCAGCTGCCGCTGGTGCGGCTGTTCGCGGCGCAGGCGGCCATCGTGCTGGCCAACGCCGCGCTGCACGCCGAGTCGGCCCGCCGGCTGGCCGAGCTCGCGCGGGCCAAGGCCGAGGTCGAGGAGCTCAACCGCATCCTGGCCGAGCGCGTGGAGCACACGCGCGCCGAGCTGCACGAGGTCAAGGGCCACGTGCTGCGCGAGCGTGGCGAGGCGCCGCTGAAGTACTCCTACGCGCGCATCGTGGGCCGCAGCAAGCGCATGCTCGACCTCTTCCACCTGCTGGACAAGGTGACGGACAGCGAGGTGCCCGTGCTGGTGCAGGGCGAGAGCGGCACCGGCAAGGAGCTGGTGGCGCGCGCCCTGCACTTCAACGGCCCGCGGGCGGCGCGGCCCTTCGTGAGCGAGAACTGCGCGGCGATCCCCGAGACGCTGCTGGAGAGCGAGCTGTTCGGCTACGTGCGCGGCGCCTTCACGGGCGCCACCTCCGACCGCAAGGGCCTGTTCGAGGCCGCCAACGGCGGCACGCTGTTCCTCGACGAGATCGGGGACATGCCGCTGGACATGCAGAAGAAGCTGCTGCGCGTGCTGCAGGAGCGCGAGGTGCGGCCGGTGGGCGGCAAGCACCTGGTGCGCGTGGACGTGCGCATCCTGGCCGCCAGCAACCAGGACCTGCGCAAGGCCTGCGCCGAGGGCCGCTTCCGCGAGGACCTCTACTACCGGCTCAACGTCATCACGGTGGAGCTGCCCCCGCTGCGCGAGCGGCGCGAGGACATCCCGCTGCTGGTGGAGGCCTTCCTGGCCGAGATCGCCCGCGAGTCGGGGGCCCCGGCCAAGGCCGTGAGCCAGGACGCGCTGCAGGCGCTGGTGGCCCACGACTGGCCGGGCAACGTGCGCGAGCTGCGCAACGAGGTGCTGCGGGCTGCGGCGCTCAGCGACCGGGTGATCGTGCCGCTGGTGCTCAGCAGCCACGTGCGCGGCCCGGCCGCGGGCGGCCCGGCGCTGGAGTCGCTGGGCAGCGTGCCGCTCAAGGACCTCGTGCGCGAGCAGGCCGAGGCCCTCGAGCGCCGTGCCATCGTGCAGGCCCTGGAGCGCTGCCGCGGGCGCAAGGCGCAGGCCGCCCGCCTGCTGGGCGTGAGCCGCCCGACGCTGGACGCCAAGATCCAGGCCTACGGCATCCCGGTGAGCCGCGAGTAGCGCCGCGGGCCGGCAAGGCCTTGCCGGGCGGGCGGCAGGCGCGCTTGACAGGCGCGCGAGCGCGCCCGGTGGCGGATCTGGCGGATTGGCGCAAGCTGTTGCCCGGCAAAGACTTGGATGCGCAGGGCGCGTGCGCTGGCGCACGCTGCGCTGGCATGGGGCGTGCATCCGGGCGGGCAGCGCCCGCCCGGCCGCCTGCAGTGCAGGCCGGGGCGGCCGCCACGAGGAGGCTCCCATGCCCACGCTGCGCATCCAGGTCCCCGGCGAGGCCCCGCGCGAGATCGAGGTGCAGGGCGAGGTGCTGGTGGGGCGCGACGAGGGCTGCACCGTGCAGCTGGCCGAGAAGAAGGCCTCGCGCCGCCACCTGCGCATCGCGCGCGAGGGCGACGGCTGGCTGGTCGAGGACCTCGACTCCAGCAACGGCACCTTCGTGGGCGAGGGGCGCGTGCTGCGGCGCCTGCTGTGCGACGGGCTGGTGCTGCGCATCGGCGACAGCGAGCTGGCATGGAGCGACCCGGCCGCGGCCGGCGGCGCGGCGGCCCCGGTGGTGGGCGGGCGGCTGCAGCTGGTGGCCGTGGGCAGCGCGGCCCCGGCGCCGGCGCCCGAGGCTGCACCTGCGGCTGCGCCCGCTGCTGCGCCCGCTCTTGCGGCACCGGCCGCGGCGCCTGCGCCGGTAGGGTCTTCGGTGCCGCCCCAGGTGGCGGCCGCCTCCGGCGAGGCGGCAGCGCCGCCGGCCGGGCTGGAGGCGGTGGGGGCGGGCGCGCACGGGGCGACTGAGGCGCCCGAGCGCGACCCGGGCACGCGGCCGCTGGACATGCGCAGCTTCGGGCGCGGCCTGGCCGTGCTGGTGGTGGCGCTGGTGGCCTGGCTGGGCGTGGGACAGCTGCTGGGCGGCAAGGCCGGGCGCGCGGCGCAGGCGGCCGCCGCGCGGCGCGACCTCGAGCGCCTGCTGCGCGACAGCGCCGGGGACCCGCGTGTGTTCGAGGCCGAGGCGCGCCACTGGCTGGCCACCAACCCGGCCTCGCCCGACCGCGCCCTGCTCGAGCGCCACCTCACGGCCATCGCCGACCGCACGCGCGTGCGCCAGGGCGTGGAGGCGCGCTTCGAGGCGCTCATGTCGCGGCTGGGCTCCCTGCCCGAGGACCAGGTGCGCATCGGCCTGCTGGCGCTCCGGCGCGACCTGGCCGACGACGCTGGCCTCGCCGAGCGCGTGCGGCTGGCCTTCGCCGAGCTGGACCGGCGCCGTGCCAGCCTCGAGCGCAGCGAGGCCGAGCGCGTGTGCGACGAGGCGCGCGAGCTGGTGGCGCGCGGGCTGCCCGGCCCGGCGCTGTTCCGCCTCGTGGCCTGGCGGGCCGGCCGCGGCCTGCTCTCGGCCGAGGTGGCCGCGCGCCTGTCGGCCGCCGAGTCCGAGACGCTGGCGGCCGTCACGCGCCTGGCGGCCGACAC
>JBJTIJ010000080.1:0-2614 GCA_046094945.1 Planctomycetia bacterium
GCACGTGGGCGGCCTTCCTCGCGCGCGGCCTCGTGCACGGCGTGGCGCTGGCCGGCGTGGACCGGCTGGCGGGGTGCGTGCTGGCGCTGCTGGGCCTGCTCGGCGGCCTGCTGCCGGCCGGCGTGCGTGCCGACGACGCGCCCGCGCCCGCGCCCGCTCCGGCGCCTGCGCCGCAGGGCGAGGTGCCGCCGGCGCCCGCGCCGGCCGCGGGCCCCTCGGAGGAGGAGCGCGCGACGATCAAGGCCATGGTGGACGAGCTGCGTGCCGAGGCGGCGCGCATCCGTGGCCTCGCGTGGAAGTTCGAGGTGCCTGCCGACCTGGTCTCGCGCAAGCAGATGCGCGAGGACTTCATGAAGCAGGTGGACGAGGAGTACCCGCCGGCCAAGCGCGACCGCGACATCGCCATCCTGCGCCGCACGGGCCTGCTGGGCCCCGACCAGGACCTGATCGGCATGTTCATGGACTTCATGGAGGCGGGCGTCGCGGGCTACTACGACCCCAAGAAGAAGCACCTGCGCATCGTCGAGGGCCTGGCCGGCCCCGAGCAGAAGCCCACCATCCTCCACGAGCTCATCCACGCGCTCGAGGACCAGTACTACGACCTCGAGAAGCGCGTGAAGCCCTACGAGGACGACAGCGACCGCATGTTCGCCGAGAAGTGCATCACCGAGGGCTCGGCCGAGCACGCACGCGTGCTCTACGAGGCCGCGCACCCCGACCTGGCGCCGGTCTTCGCGCGCGCCAAGGAGAACCCCAAGGCAGCCGAGGCGCAGATGAAGGCCATCGCGCGCGTGCCGGCCTGGATCTTCGTCAGCACGCTGCTGCACTACCAGAAGGGCCCGGCCTTCGCGCAGCGCCAGGTGCGCGGCGGCACCTACCCCGAGCGCATCCACGCCCTCTACCAGGACGGCCCCGTGTCGCAGGAGCAGGTGCTGCACCCCGTGCGCTGGTTCGGCCCGCGGCAGGACTGGCCGCAGAAGGTCGAGGCCGCCAGCGACCTGGCCAAGGCCGCCGGCGAGGGCTGGTCGCAGCTGCACGCGCTGCCCGCGGGCGAGCTCGACCTCTCGCTCACGCTGGACTTCTTCCTCAGCCCCATGAAGGGCAAGTTCAACATCCTCACCGGCCAGACGCCCTTCCCGCGCGCCGAGGCCGCCGCCAAGGGCTGGGACGCCGGCTACACGTGGGTGCTCAAGAAGGAGGGCGCGCCGCTGGTGCTGGTGGAGGCCTACGCCTTCGACACGCCGGCCGACACGCAGGAGGCCATGCAGGCCCTGCTGGACGCGGCCAAGAAGGCCGCCGGCAGCGCCTACAAGGAACTCACGTCCACCAAGGAGGGCGAGGGCAGCGTGCCCAGCACGTGGACGGTGGACTACGAGAGCCAGTACGGCCTGTGCCGGCTGGAGATGCGTGGCCTCAACGTGCTGCGCGTGGACGGCGCCTCGCCCGAGGTGCTGGCCACGCTGTGGCCCGTGGTGGCGCAGACGCGCTTCGTGCGCGACCCGCGCGACACCTGGCAGCCCGGCGACGAGGACGCGGCCCTGCTGGCGGCCACCTTCGTGGACAAGGAGCGCGGCGTGGGCCTCACGCCCCCCAGCAAGGGCTGGACGGTGCGTGCCGGCGGCGCCAACCCGCGCGCCTTCGCCACCGCCACGCACGCGGCCGAGGGCGTGGAGGCGGCCTTCACGCTGATCACGCAGGAGGTGCCCGTGGCACAGCTGCTGGCCATGACGGCCGGCCAGCTCAAGAAGGAGTTCCCCGGCTACGAGGCCAAGCCCAGCGGCCCGCAGGCCGTGGGCGACCACGATGGCCAGTGGGTGCCGCTGGGCACCGACGCCGCCGGCCGCGTGGGCGCCATGGTGCTGGCCAGCGGCAACGGCCGCACGCTGGTGGTGCGCATCAGCGCGCCCTCGGCTGAGGTGCTCGACAAGCTGCAGGGCGAGCTCAAGCTGATGCTGGAGAGCGTGGTCACGCGCGAGTAGCGCCGGGGCCGCACCCTGGCGGCCACGCAATGTTCCAGGCGAGCCGTGGCGTGCACCACGGGGTGCACCGCAGCGCGCACCACGGGCTGCACTGCCGCGCGCGCCTCAGCGGGTTGCCCAGCCCAGCAGCGCGCTGGCCCAGCCCAGTGCGCAGGCCGCCAGCGCCAGCACGCACGCCGCCACCACCGGCGAGCGCCAGGCCTCGACGCCCAGCCGCCGGCGCACCTTCCACGCCATGCCCAGCGCAGCAAGCGCCGTGGCCACCAGCAGGCCGCGCGCCTGCTCGTCGGCGTGGCCGGGGCGGTAGGACGCCAGCAGGCCCAGCAGCAGCAGCGCGAGGCCCAGGCCCAGCAGCACGCCGGGCACCGCGCCCCACACGGCCGAGGCCCAGCCGCCGCGCGCGCCGCACGCCTCGCAGGGCGCGCCCGCGGCCGCGCGTGCGGCACCGCACACGCAGCAAGGATGGCTGATGGGCACGGCGCGTCCCTCCCGGACTTGCGCATGCTACGGCCCCGGCGCCCGGGCTGCGGCGTCAGGGGAGGTGACTGTTAGGTACACACCAGAAGAGGGGCATCTGGCCGCGCCTGCCGCAGGTGAGCGTGCCCGCCGTCGACGTCGAGCGCGTCGAGCGGCTG
>JBJTIJ010000081.1:0-14205 GCA_046094945.1 Planctomycetia bacterium
GCCCACCACGCCCCCGCGCCGCGCCTCCCCCATGCCACGCCCGTCCGTGTCGCCCGGGTAACGGGGCACCCCGGCCCCGATACGACAAAGGCCGCCGGGGGTTCGACACTCTTGTCGGCGCGTGCTGCCCAGTCCGGGACCGGGGCGGCGCCCGCCAGCCCCTGGGCCTCCCGCACCTAGTGGCACGCGCTTCGCAACTTGCCGCGGTCGATCGTCTCAGGAGCACGCCCCATGAACCTCAAGACTGGCACCTTGGTTGCCTTGTTTGCAACGGCCGCCTACATGGCGGGCCAGCTGCCCACCCTCGAGAAGGCGGGCTCGCAGGCCGAGGCGCGCGGGGGTGGCGGCGGCGGCCGGCCGGGCGGCGGTGGCGGCGGCCGGCCCGGCAGCGGCGGCAGCACCGGCGGCGGGTCGACCGGCGGCGGGTCGACCGGCGGCAGCACCGGCGGCGGGTCGTCGGGTGGCAGCAGCGGCGGCTCCTCGGGCGGCAGCACCAAGCCGCAGAACGGTGGCAACAGCGCGGGCAGCAGCGGCGGCCTGGGCAGCGCCAAGGGTGGTGCCGCCCCGTCGACCTCCACCAAGGGGCCCACGGCCCCCACCAACGGCACCAAGCCCAACACCAAGGGCGACACGACGGCCGCGGCCAAGAGCAAGAAGCTCACGCCCAAGGCCATGATGGCGCAGCGCGCCGCGCTGGTGGACAGCGAGCGCCTCAAGGACCTCGAGGACCTCCTCTCCCTGCTGGCCGGCCGGCGCGACATGCTGATGGCGCGCGCCATCGGTGAGCTGCGCGCCCAGCTGGTCGAAGACGACCTCGCGCGCGTCATGCACGCCTCGGCCGGCTCGCAGGACACGCAGGCCCAGGTGCTGCCGGCCGAGGTGGAGGCCGCGGCCGCCGCCAAGCCCGACGACCTGCCGCTGCAGCTGCGCTGGCAGGACATCGCGCGCAGCGGGCCGCAGGCCGACGCGCTGAAGAAGAAGGCGGCGGAGCGCTTCGCGGCGCAGCCCGACAGCGTCGTCGCGGCGCTGCTGCACGCGCGCCTGCTGGGCGGCGCCGATGCGCTGCGCATCGTGGAGGGCGTGCTGGCCAAGGACGCCAAGCACACGCAGGCGCTCGAGGTGCAGGTCGAGCTGCTGGCTGCGCTGGGCCGTGCCGACGACGCCGTGGCGGCGGCGCGCGTGCTGGCCGAGTCGCGCAACCGTCCCGCCGACTGGTGCCACGTGGGCTGGCTGGAAGAGGCCCGCGGCCAGTCCGATCCGGCGCTGGCGGCCTACGACCAGGCCTTGCGCCTGGTGCAGAACTTCGAGGGGGCGCTCGTGCACCGCGCCCTGCTGCGCACGCGCACGGGCCCCATCGAGGAGGCCTGGGCCTTCGCCGAGGCCGGCGCCCAGCTGGTGCCCGACTCGCAGTTGCTCAAGCTGGTGGTGGGCGTGGTGCGCGGCACGCGCGGCGAGGACGCCGAGGCGCTGGCAGCCTTCCAGGCCCTGCTGCCCGACGTGCACGACCAGCTGGCGATGCTGGACGTGATGGGCCTGTGGCTGCTCAAGCTGCAGCGCGCCGACCAGGCCATGCAGGCGCTGGACCGCGCGCTGGGCGTGAAGGAGCGCCACGTGACCTCGCTGCTGGCGCAGGGCCTCGTGCACCTGGCCGCGGGCCGCGTGCAGCCCAGCGAGAAGGTGATGGGCCAGGCCATCAAGGCCGACCCCAGCGACGGCATGGCGCACGCCTGCCTGGCCCTCGTGCTGGAGGCCCGCGGCCAGCTCGACCCGGCCAAGGCCGCCTACGCGAAGGCCGTGGCCCTCATGCCCGGCTGCGGCGTGACCTGGATCGGGATGGGGCGCGTGCTCGAGCGCCAGAAGGACTGGAAGGCGGCCGACGAGGCCTACGGCAAGGCCGTCGAGCTGCTGCCCAAGAGCAGCGAGGCCCGCCTGGGCCGCGCCTTCGCGCTGGCCGGCTTGAAGCGCCCCGCCGACGCCGTGGCCTTCGTCGAGGAGGCCATCAACCTCGAGGGCTCGAAGTCCTACCCGCACCTCTTCGCCGCGACGCTCTACGCCGATGCGCTCGAGAACTGGGCCAAGGCCCTCGACCACCTGCAGCTCTTCGAGAGCAAGGGCGGCAAGCACCCCGACTTCGACGCCTGGCTGGCCGACATCGAGGCCAAGGCCAAGGGCTAGGGCTAGCCGCAGGCGCAGGCCGCGGGGCGCAGCCCCGGGGCCGCAACCGCCAGCGCTTGCCAGCGCCCCCCGGCGCCGCTGGGCCGTGCCTGCACTGCCGCCCTGCCGCGGCGACGGTAGCCTTGCGCGCGCATGCCCCGCACGGCCGCAGCGCCCGAGCCCCTGCCCGCTGCGCCCGGGTGCGCTGCGCCTGGTGGCGCTGCGCCCCGCGAGGTGTCGCTGCGCCGGCGCCTGCTGCCGGCCAGCCTGCTGGCGCTGCTGCTGGGCGTGGCGGGCGTGGGCGCGCTGGTGCACTGCAGCCCGGCGCGCGAGCCGCAGACGGTGGCCGAGGCCTGGGCCGTGCTCCAGCAGCGCGCGCCGGCCGCGGTCGAGGCGCTGGCCCCCATCACCGCCGCCGAGCTTGCCGCGGCGCAGCCGCCCGCGCGCGACACGCTGTCGCTGGTCGCGCCCCGCGGCCTGCTGAGCGACGAGCGACCGCGCATCCGCTGGGGCGGCGTGCCCCCCACCGAGACCGTGCTGCTGGAGCTGCGCACGCCCGAGGGCGAGGTGCGCTGGCGCTACGGGGCCGTGGGCGGCATGCTCGAGTGGCCGCGCGACCTCGCGCTGGCGAGCGCCGGCCGCTACGAGATGGTGGTGAGCGCCGGTGGCCGCACGGCCAGCGCCTCTTTCGAGCTGGCCGCTCCCGAGGCGCGCGCGCGCCTGCAGGCGGCGCTGGATGCCGTGCACGCGCACGTGCCCGCGCGCCTGCAGCCGCTGGTGGGCGCGCACGCCTGCGCGCGGCTGGGCTGGTGGCTGGCCGCCGAGGCGCGCGCGCAGGAAGCACTGCGCGCCAACGCGCGCGACCGCGAGGCGCTGGACCTGCTGCGCTGGGTGCACGCGCAGCTGGGCGAGGCCGCCACCTGGGCCGGCTACGCGCGCTGAGGGCGGCGCGTCCGGGCACTGCGTAGCGCCCGGGTGCCCGTTTCGGGGCGGTGACAGCGCCACGCGCCACGTCACCGCGCAGGCCCCGCCGCCAGCCCGCAGCCGCGCCCGCCCGCCCGGCAGGCGGCCTGCTGGGCGGCCCGCGCTGGCATGGGCTTCGCTTCGGTGTCTTCCACCCCACGGAGACGCACCATGAAGCTCCTCGGCTGGATCCTGCTGGCCGGCGTGGCGGCCGCGCCTGGCATGGCATCACGTTGCATGGCCTCGGAGTGCCTGGCCTCGGAGTGCGCGGCATCGGAGTGCGCGGCATCCGCGTGGCTGGCCTCGCCCAGCGCGGAGGCAGGCGCCGACCACGGCGGTCCCGCCGTCGTCGCTGCCTCCGCAGCGCGCACCGCGAACACCTGTCCTCGACCCAAGCCGGGACCTGGCCCGTCTCCCGACGGCGGCGGCTGAACTCCGCTGCCTGCGGCGCCGGTCCGGCCCGCATCTCCCCTCCTGCCCGTGGATGGCGACGACAGCCCGGGCCCCAGCAGCGGGCCCGCGGGCAAGCAGCCCAGTGCCAGGGCCATGGCCTCCGCGCGTGCCGCTGCGCTCGCGCAAGGACGCGCGGCGCAGCTGGCCGACATGCAGCCGCTGCGCGACGGGCGCCGCGAGGCATTGCTGGCCCGCGCGCTGGCCGAGCTGCGCAGCCTGCAGGTGGCGCGCGACCTCGCCGAGGCGGCTGCGGTGCCTGCAGGGCTGCAGGCCGCCGCGACCGTGGCGCGCGAGGCGGCCGGCAGCGCCACCCGCGAGGCGGGCGAGGGCGCGCTGGCCGCCGCGCGTGCGCTGGCGCTGGCACGCAGCCACCCGGCCGACTGGTGCCATGTGGGCTGGCTGGAGGAGCAGCGCGGAGAGGACGAGGCCGCGCGCATGGCCTACGCGCAGGCCCTGCAGCTGGCGCCCGCGCACCTGGGCGCGCACCTGCACGCCACCCTGCTTGGCGCCCGCAGCGGGCCGCTGGAGCAGGCGGCTGCGCAGGCCGCCGCCGCGCGGGCGCAGCTGGGCGACGTGCCGGTCGCCGGGCTGCTCGTGGGCATCGTGCAGGGCCTCGCGGGCCAGCACGACGCCGCGCGCGCCACCTTGCGCGCGCTGCTGGCCGCCGTGGCCGAGCCCGCGCCGCGGCAGGTCGTGCTGGCGCTGTGGCTGCTGCGGCTGGAACAGCCGGTGCCGGCCAGGGCCATGCTGCAGGTGGCGCTGGGCCAAGACGCGCGCAGCGTGAGCGCGCTGCTGGCGCAGGCCCTCGTGCTGGAAGCGGACGGCGACATGGCGCAGGCCGAGCGCAGCGTGGCACGCGCCCTCCAGCTGGCGCCGGGCGACGGCATGGCGCTGGCCTGCAGGGCGTTCCTGCTGGAGGCACGCGGCCGGCTGGACGCAGCGCGCCAGGGCTACGAGCGCGCCGTGGAGGTGATGCCCGCCTGTGGCATCTCCTGGCTGGGCCTGGCGCGCGTGTGCGAGCGCAGCGCCGCGTGGAAGGACGCCGAGCAGGCCTACGCGCAGGCGCGCGAGCGGCTGGCCGGACGCGCCGAGCCGCACCTGGGCCTGGCCTTCGCGCGCCACGGCCTCAAGCGCCCGGCCGAGGCCCTGCAGGACGTGGCCGCCGCGCTGGAGCGAGACCCGGGGCAGCCGCTGGCGTGCCTGTTGGGCGCCGTGCTCAGCGGCGACCGGCTGGGCAACTGGGCCGCCGCGCTCGAGCACCTGCTGCGCTGCCAGGCGCTGGGTGGCGCCTACCCCGGCCTGCCCGCCTGGATCGCCAGCGCACAGGCCAAGGCCGGGCGCTAGCCGGCCGGCACGCGCCGCTGGGGCCAGGCCCGCACCAGCAGCAGCGCCAGCAGCAGCAGGCCCCAGCCCAGCGGCCCGTCGTAGAGCGCCTTGCTGCCGGCCCACGCCGGCGTGGGCGCGCGCTCGGTGACGCCGCCGTAGGCGAACACCAGCCAGGCCGCGGCGGCGTGCACGCCGATGGGCGCCCACAGCGTGCCCGTGCGCCGGTAGAGCGACTGCAGCAGCGCGCCGAACAGCAGCAGGCCCAGGAACGAGGCGCCGAAGGCCGCCGGGTCGACCAAGGTGCCCAGCCACAGGCCCAGCGCCTCCCACGCGCCGGCCACGCTGGGCTCGATGGCCTCGCGCAGGTGCGAGGGCCGGAAGGCGTGCAGCGCCGCGAAGGCCAGCAGCGCCAGGCCCGCGGCCAGCGCCGGGGCCATGCGCCGGCCCAGCCGGCGCGGCAGCCAGGCCCGGAACAGCCACTCCTCCACCATGCCCACCACCACGCCCGTGCCCAGCGTCTTGGCGATGCGCCAGGCCACGCGCCCGGGGGCCTCGTTGAGCTCGAGCCGCAGCCAGCCCAGCTGCACCTGCACGGCCAGCAGCGCCAGCACCGCCAGCACGCACAGCAGGAAGGCGCGCAGCCCATCGGCCACGTGCGCGCGCGAGAGGCCCATGCCGGACAGGCCCACGTCGCGCCACGGGCGCAGGCCGCCCAGCACCAGCACGGCGATGGGCACCAGCAAGCAGCGCCGCAGCACCTTGGCGAAGGCCAGCCGGTCGGGCTCCAGCCAGCCCAGCCCCACCAGCAGGTGGTAGGTGCTGGGCGCCAGCAGCACCGCCAGCGGCAGCAGCGCCACGCCGGCCACCCACCACCACGGCGAGACCGGCGCGAGGCGCGGGCCCTCCGGTGCGGCCGGCCCGGGCGACGCAGGAGCAGGCGCGGCGGCGGCCATGCACGCACGCTACCAGCCCCGCCGCGCCGCTCCTACACGCTGCGGTGCTTCCACGTGCCGCGCGCGAACCACCACGCGCACAGCAGGCCGCGCACCGCGGCCGTGGCCGAGATCACGATCCAGATGGCCTCGGGGCCCGCGCCCCAGTGCAGCACGGGCACGGCCGCCAGCGGGATGCGCAGCAGCGAGAGCGAGCCGCTGATGACCAGCGGCGGCACGGTCATGCCCGCCCCGCCGAAGGCCCCGTCGAGCACGATCTCCAGCGCCTGCGCCCCCAGGCACAGCGCCACGATGCGCAGGTAGGCCGCGCCGTGCGCCGCCGCGGCGGGGTCGTCGGCCCACAGGCCCGCGATGGCCGTGTCGCCCAGCCACAGCACCACGCCCCACAGCGTGCACAGCGCCGCGCACTGCCAGGCCGCGGCCCACGCGCAGCGCTCGGCCTCGTCGGGGCGGCCCGCGCCCAGCGCGCGCCCCACCAGCGTGGCCGCCGCCGTCGACCAGCCGATGCCCAGCACGAAGGCCAGGCCCTCGCCGGCGTGCCCGATGCCCAGGCCCGCCTGGGCCGCGCTGCCGCCGGCACGCGCGGCCAGCGCGTGCAGCACGAGGTAGATCGAGTTGAACAGCGCGTTGCTCACGAACAGCGGCAGGCCCACGCGCGTGAGGCGCGCGAACACGGCCCGGTCCAGCCCCAGCCAGCCGGGCTGGCCCAGCCGCGTGTCCTGCGCCAGGCGCAGGTCGGCGTCGGCCGGTCGCGCGCGCGCTGCCCAGCCGCGGCGCACCAGCAGCCACGCCGAGAGGCCGCCGCCCACCGCGTAGGACAGCACGTTGGCCAGCGCCGCGCCGCCCACGCCCAGCGCGGGCAGCGGGCCCCAGCCGTGGATCAGCAGCGGGTCGAGCACCACGTTGAGCGCCAGCCCCAGCAGGCCCAGCACGAAGGGCGTGCGCGTGTTGCCGTGCGCGCGGAACACGGCGTCGCAGGCCAGCTGCAGCAGGATCGCGGCCCCGCCGCCCCAGTAGACGCGCGTGTAGGCCACGCCGTGGGCGTGCGCCGCGGGGCTGGCGCTGGCGGCGTCGTAGAGCACCGGGGCCAGCACGAAGCCCAGCGCACCCGCCAGCAGGCCCAGCAGCGGCGCCCAGCGCAGGCCCTGCCCGGCCACGTAGGCGGCCGCCGGCAGGCGGCCCGCGCCCACGTAGCGCGCCACCAGCGCCGTCAGGCCCGTGCCCACCAGCGCGCCCAGCCCGGCGAACAGCCACACGCTGATCAGGCCCATCGAGAGCGCCGCCGTGGCCTCCACGCCCAGCGTCTTCACCCACGCCATGTCCACCGCGCGGTGCAGCAGCAGCAGCGTGGCGCTGCCGGCGGCGGGCAGGGCCAGCGCGAGGATCTCGCGCGCCCGCGCCGCACGCGCCTCCGGGCCTGCCGGCGACGGCAGCGCCGTCACGCGCGGCCCACGGCGGGCGCGGGCGCAGGCTCGCGCGGGGCCAGCAGGCCCGTGGCGCCGGAGAGCACCAGCAAGGCCGCCAGCACGCTCCAGGCCACCGCGCTGGGCATCAGGCCGGCCAGCGGCTCGGGCACGCTGGCCAGCAGCCGCTGCAGGCTGGGCGCGAAGCCCGCCAGCAGGCCGCCCAGCGTGACCAGCCCGTCCAGCGAGCGGCGCGCGGCCACGGCGTCATGGCCGGCGAGGAAGGCGAGCGGGCCCACGCCCAGCAGCAGCGCCAGCAGGGCCGGCGCATGGGCCTCGTTGGCCAGCAGCGCCGAGGCGCAGAACAGGGCCGCTGCGGCGCGCAGCGTGCTCACCGTGCCGGCGCCGGTGCGCGCGCCACGCGCCCCTGCCATGCGCAGCACGCCCTCCAGCAGGCCCAGCGCGGCCAGCGGCACGAACACGGGCAGCAGCCCGGCGGCGCGCGTGGCACCCGGCAGCCACGGGTGGCCCACGGCCAGCAGCGTGGCCACCAGCGCGCCCAGCAGGCCCGCCGCCAGCGCCTCGCCGGCACGCAGCGCCGCGCGCGAGCGCGCCAGGCAGCCGGCCAGCGTCCAGGCCCACAGCAGCACCAGCGCCGCCAGCGCGGGCAAGCCCGTGCGCTCGGCGCCCGCCTGCGTGCGCACGACGCCCGTGGCGCGGTCCTGCACCTCGGCCCACGGCAGCAGCCACAGCACGCCCAGCGCCACCAGCAGGGCCAGGCGCACGGCGGCCTGCCGCCCCGGCCGCGGCGTGCTCACGCCGTGGCCCCACGGTCCGCAGGCGCCGGCGCCAGCAGCGCGCGGCGCGGCACGCGCACCAGCACCTGCAGGCCGGCCATGGCCAGCACGGCCCAGGCCAGCAGCAGCGTGGCCTCGCCAGCCGCGCCCAGCACGCCCACGGGCGGGTCCTCGTGCGCCAGCGTGAAGCGCAGCGTCACGAGCACGTGCCCGGCCAGCGCCAGCTGCAGCAGCGAGCTGGTGAAGGCCAGCCCGTGGCCCGTGCGCGCCACGCGCGCGCCGGCGGCGCTGAGCGCGAGGTAGAGGTAGGGCGCCAGCAGGCTGGCGATCTCGCGTCCCGGCACCAGCAGCGGCCAGGACGGCACCACCCGCACCAGCAGGCACAGTGCCAGGCGCAGGCCGCCCAGCCCATGGGCCGGCGTGCCCAGCTCGCCGCGCGCGATGCGCCGGCACTCCACCACCGAGAGCGCGCCCAGCAGCACCAGCCCGCCGGCCAGCAGGTGGCCGGCCACGGTGGGCGACTGGAAGGCGCTGGGCAGCTGCTGGCGGAAGGTGAGCGCCAGCCCGGCGTAGAGCGCGAGGAAGGCGTCCGTGGCCGCCAGCAGCATCAGCTGGCCCTGGCGCTTGGCGGTGAGCGTCATGCCCACGGGGGCCACCACCAGCAGCAGCAGCGTGGGCACCAGCGACCACGCCTGCCGCACCAGCGGCGTGGCGGCGTCGTCGGCGCGCCCCGCGCCGGCCAGCGGGCCGGCCGGCAGCGCCGCCGCCACCCACAGCAGGGTGGTGAGCGAGAACAGCAGGTAGCCGGGCCAGGCCGACAGGCGCTGGATCGCAGGGGGCGCGCTCACGCGGCTATCCTACGCGCCGGCCGCCGCCCGGCCCCCGGAGCCCCGCCTTGCTCTACCGCGTGCGCATCGGCCAGGACGACTACCTCGGCACGCCCGAGGAGGTGCTGGCCTTCATGATGCGGGCGCAGGGCGCCCCGCCCGGCGGCCCCACGGCCTACATGGAGGGCATCGCCCGCCGCCTGGCCGGCGAGCTGGGCGTGCCGGGCATCGCCACCTCGGGCGCCGAGGCCTTCCTGCTCTCGCTGGCCGAGCGGCGCGTGGCGCGCGTCGAGCCGGTGGGCGAGCCCTCGCAGGAGCGGCACGACCCGCACGCGGTGCTGGGCGAGGGCCCCGTCACGCTCGGGCGCGGCGTCTCGGCCGACGACCTGCCCGAGGCCCCGCAGGCAGAGGCGCCGCAGGTCTAGGCCGGGCGCAGCGCCGCCGGGCGCGGCGCCGGCGTGCCCTGCAGCGGCGGGCCCGAGAGCGGCACCAGCATGCCGCGCACGCGCTCGCGCGGCACCACGCCGCGCGTGTCCACCACGAGGCGCGCGTGCTCGGCCACCTGGCCCCAGTCGAAGGCCTGGTGGTGCGTGCACACCACCACCGCGTCGGCGGCCGCGAGGCGCTCGGGCGAGGCGGCCTCGGCGCGCAGCACGGCGTCGCGCACCATCACGCTGGGCACGTGCGGGTCGGCGTAGGCCACCTCGGCCCCGGCCTCGCGCAGCAGGCGGATCACGTCCAGCGAGGGTGACTCGCGCGTGTGTCGTCCACGTCGGGCTTGTAGGCCACGCCCAGCACCAGCACGCGGCTGCCGCGCAGGCTGCGCGACTGGGCGTTGAGCGCCCCGGCCACGCGCTCCACCACGTAGCGCGGCATGGCCATGTTCACGTCCTGCGCCAGCTCGATGAAGCGCGCGCGGTAGTCGAGCGTGCGCAGCTTCCACGACAGGTACATGGGGTCGAGCGGGATGCAGTGGCCGCCGATGCCCGGGCCGGGCGTGAAGCGCGTGAAGCCGAAGGGCTTGGTGGCCGCCGCGTCGATCACCTCGCCCACGTCCAGCTGCAGGCGGTCGCACATCAGCGCCACCTCGTTCACCAGCGCGATGTTCACGCTGCGGAAGGTGTTCTCCAGCAGCTTGGCCATCTCGGCCGCGCGCGCGCTGGAGACCGCGTGCACGCGCTCGATGGCGATCCCGTAGAAGGCCGCGGCCAGGCGCGTGGAGCCCTCGCCCACGCCCCCCACCACCTTGGGCGTGTTGGGCACGCCCCAGCGCGGGTTGCCTGGGTCGACGCGCTCGGGCGAGAAGGCCAGCGCGAAGTCGCGCCCCAGCGCCAGGCCCCGCGCCTCCAGGCGCGGCAGCAGGAACTCCTCGGTCATGCCGGGGTAGGTCGTGCTCTCCAGCAGCACCAGCTGGCCCGGGCGCAGCGCGCGCTCCACGCTGCGCGTGGCCGACTCGACGTAGGACACGTCGGGGTCGTGGCTCTTGGACAGCGGCGTGGGCACGCAGATGCTGATCACGTCCACCTCGGCCAGGCGCGACATGTCGGTGGTGGCCGACAGCGTGCCGTCGCGCACGCAGGCGGCGAGCTCGGCCGCCTGCACGTCGCCCACGTAGGAGCGACAGGCGTTGACGTCGGCCACCTTGGCCTCGTCCACCTCGAAGCCCACCACGCGCACGCCGCGCTGCGCGAAGGCCAGCGCCAGCGGCAGGCCCACGTAGCCCAGGCCCACCACGCCGTAGGTGCACTGCCGGGCGGCGATGCGCTGGGCCAGCGCCTCCACCGGCGTCGTGGGGATCGTCATGCACACCTCCTCGCGCCCGGCCGCGGGGGCCGCCCCGCCCGCCGGGAGCGCCACCAGCCGCGCGAGGCCCTCGTCGAGCGTCGTGCGCGGCCACCAGCCCAGCAGCGCGCGCGCGCGCGTCGTGTCGGCCAGCGAGTCGCGCACGTCGCCGCTGCGGGCGGGCTCGTGGCGCGGGGCTACCTCGCGTCCCGCGGCGCGCGCCACGCGCTGCGCCAGCGACAGGATCGAGACGCGCTCGCCCCCGCCGAGGTTGATCGGGCCGGCGCCGCAGGCGCCGGGGGCCGTCGCGGCCAGCTCCAGCGCGTGCACCACGTCGCCCACCCAGGTGAAGTCGCGCGTCTGCTGGCCGTCGCCGTAGATGACCCGCGCCTCGCCGGCGCGCACGGCCGCCACGAAGCGCGGCACCACGGCGGCGTACTGCGAGCGGGGCGACTGGCGCGGGCCGTAGACGTTGAAGTAGCGCAGCACCACGGTCTCGAGGCCGTAGGTGGCCTGCCAGGCCTGCATCAGGCCCTCGCCGGCCGCCTTGGTGGCGGCGTAGGGAGAGCGCGGCCGCAGCGGGGCGTCCTCGCGCTTGGGCAGCGTGGGCGTGTCGCCGTAGACGCTGGAGGAGGAGGCGAAGACCACGCGCCGCACACCGGCGGCGCGGCAGGCCTCCAGCAGGTGCAGCGTGCCCACCACGTTCACCTCGTGGACTTCCGCGGGGTTGTCCACGCTGCGCGCCACGGCCGCCAGCGCCGCCTGGTGGAACACCACCTCGCAGCCGGCCACCGCCGCGGCCACGGCCGCCGGGTCGCGCAGGTCGCCTTCCAGCAACGTCAGGCGCGGGCCGGCGCCGGCCAGGTTGGCCCGCGAGCCCGTCGAGAGGTTGTCGAGCACGACGACCTCGTGGCCGGCCGCCAGCAGGCGGTCCACGAGGTGGCTGCCGATGAAGCCGGCTCCGCCGGTCACGCAGGCCTTCATGCGCGGGGGCGCCCTCCTCGGCGCGGGGCCGCCCGGGACGGGCAGCCAGGCCATGCTAGCGCGGCCGCGCAGCGCCTGCCGCCGCGGGCTATGCTGCCGGGCCTGCCCGCCCCGCCGGGCCCCGGAGGACCGTATCGTGCGCGACCCCAGCTTCGACGACGCCCGCCTCGGCCTCGAGCTCTACGACCTGCGCCGCGAGCGCGAGCTGCGCAAGGCGCGCGCGCTGGTGGGCAAGCTGTCCACGGCCGGCTGGGAGGAGATCGAGGCCGTGATGCAGCACGGCCACAAGCGCAACGCGCACTGGCGCCAGGCCACCTCCTACTGGGAGATGTGCGCCTCCTTCGTCAACCGCGGCATCTTCCACCCGCTGGTGTTCCAGGACACCTGCGGCGAGGCGCTGTTCACCTACGTGGCCCTGCTGCCGTGGCTGCCGCGCATCCGCCAGGCCAACCCGCGCTTCCTCATGCAGGTGGAGACGGCCATCCAGCAGCACGCCAACCTGCGCGAGCGCGTCGAGCAGATGACGCCGATGATGGCCTCGTGGCGCGCGGCGGCCGAGGCCGAGCGCGCCTCCGGCGGCGCGCCGGCCGCCAAGGGCAAGAAGAAGCGCCGCAAGGGCTAGCGCAGCGCCCGCATCGGCGGGGTCGCCCGCGTCGCCCGCGTCTCCGGCGTCGCGCGCGCGCTCAGGGCTGCCAGACCGTGGTGGCCGCGTGGTGCGCGAACCAGCCGTACCACTCGGCCAGCATCTGCTCCACGCGCAGCAGCGAGCGGCCGCGGCGCGGGCCCTCCACGCAGCGGCCCTCGAGGTCGAAGAGGCTGCCGTCGTCCTGCGCACGGAAGCGCGCCTCGCCCACCCGCTCGAAGGACAGCGTGCGCCCGTCCAGCCGGCGCTCGAAGGCCGCAGCGCTGCGCTCGCCCACGGCCATCCACACGGTCAGCGGCAGCCCGCCCACCTCCTCCTCCACGACGCCGCGCCCGGCGGCCAGCCGCGCCAGCGGGTAGGCCCGCGCCACCTCGCCCACGCGCACGCCCAGCAGCAGCTCGGCCAGCGGCAGGCGCGGGTCGCGCCACTGGATGGTGCCGGGGAAGGCGGGCGGCAGGAAGGCGTCGCCGCTGCGGCACTGCGCACGGGCGAAGTAGCTGCGCTCGAAGCGTGCCTCGGGCGCCATCACGTCCGTGCCGGGATGCGCTGCGCGCCACGCGCCCCACGTCGTGTGGCGGCCCGTGGCCAGCGGCGCCAGCCTGCGGCCCGCCAGCGGGCCGTGGAAGCAGGTGCCCGTGAAGTGCATCCACAGCGACTGCGTGCCGCGGTCGTAGAGCACGGCCGTGCCCTGCCAGATGCCCTCGAAGCCGAAGGCGAGCCGCGTGCCGTCGAGCATGGGATCGAAGCCGATCCCGGAGGAGCAGATCACTCAGTAGGTGACGGCCACCGGGATGCCCTCGATCACGTCGTTCACCACGTGGTGGTAGGAGAGCATGGTCACGGGGTAGGCGCGCGCCTGCCCGCCCACGACGAGGCCCAGCACCTCGTCGCTGTCGCGCAGGAAGGACGCCTCGGGGGCCGGCACCGTGCGCGGGTCGTCGGCGGCCAGGAACAGGTCGTGCTCGATGTAGAACTGCGAGCGCGCGTAGGGGCCCAGGCGCGGCTCGCCGGGCGCAGGCGCGGCGGGCGGCACGGGCTGCGCGCTGGCCGGCGCATGGGCCCCCGGCTGGCCCGGGCCCGGCGCCGGCGGCTCGCCGCCGCAGCCCGCCGCCACCAGCAGCCCGGCCACGGCCAGCAGGCGCAGCCACGCGCTCATGCGCCGGGGGCCGCCGGCGGCTGGCCGCGCGCCGGCGCCAGCGGGCGGCCGGTGCGGAAGACCACGTCCCACAGCGGCGTGGAGACGCCGAACATGGCGTCCCAGTGCTTGTGGTGGTGCGCCAGGTGCCAGGCCTTGAGGAACTTGCCCCAGCGCGTGCGGCAGGTGCGGTGGTGCACGTGGTAGTGCGTCATGTCGTAGGTGATGTAGCCGCACAGCAGGCCGGCCATCGTGGCCATGGCCAGGCCCAGCGGCAGGGCCAGCCACAGCAGGCCGAAGATGGGCAGCGCCACCAGCACGCCCGCCACGGGCGGGAACACCAGCCGCGTGCCGTCCCAGGGGTCGAGGTGGTGGATGCCGTGCAGCAGGAAGTGCAGCTGGCGGCCCGTGGGGCCGGCGGGCACCCAGTGGAACAGGAAGCGGTGCAGCACGTACTCGAGCAGGGTCCACAGCAGCAGGCCCAGGCCGGCCCACGCCAGCGCCTCGCCGGCGCCGAGGCCCTGCCAGGCCACCGCCAGCACGCCCAGCGCCAGCACCACCGGCACCCAGACCACCAGCACCAGCCACCACGGGATGTGCGAGAGGGCCTCCAGCAGGTCGCTCTCGAACATGCGCAGCGAGTCCTTGGGCCGCATCGAGCGGTGCACCCACGCGTCGTAGCCCGACCCCAGCGCGCGCACCTGCGGCACGATGGGCGCGTCCAGGCGCACGGCCGCAGCGGCCGGGCCGTCCGGGCGCTCGGGGGCGCAGGACGCGGGGATGAG
>JBJTIJ010000082.1:0-6975 GCA_046094945.1 Planctomycetia bacterium
GCGGCGGGGAGGGCGCCGGGGGCGGCACGATCATCTTCCCGGTGCCGGGGGGCGGCGGCTCCACGGTCGAGGTGCCGGTGCTCGCGCCGCAGCAGCTGTGGCCCACGCTGGGGAGCCTCGCCCGCGGGCGCTACTCGCACAGCGCCACCCTGCTGGCGCAGGGGCAGGTGCTGGTGGCGGGCGGCACGGTGGCCGGCACCACGCTCACCAACCGCGCCGAGCTCTACATCCCCAGCACGCAGTCTTTCGTGGCCACGGCGGGCACCATGGTGGTGGCGCGCAGCAACCACGTGGCGGTGCGCCTCGCCGACGGGCGCGTGCTGCTGGCCGGTGGCTACGTGGAGAGCCCGCTGGGCATGCTCTCGGTGCTGGACCGCGCCGAGGTCTTCGACCCCGTCACGGGCACCTTCAGCGAGGTGGGGCGCATGCTGCGGCCGCGCGTGGACGCGGCGGCTGCGCTGCTGCCCGACGGCCGCGTGCTCGTGACAGGCGGCAGCAACCTCGTGGGCGGCCTGTTGCTGGACCACGACGACGCCGAGGCCTTCGACCCCGTCTCGGGCAGCTTCGCGCCGCTGGCCGCGCGCATGCTGCACACGCGCGCCACGCACCTGCTGCTGCCGCTGGGCGACGGCTCGCTGCTGCTGGCCGGGGGCAGCGACAGCGACGCGCGCTGCGAGCGCTTCGAGCCCGGCAGCGACGCCTTCGTGCCCTTCTCGCCGGCCGGCACGGGCGGCCCGGGCTACAACGCCTGCGGCGCCACGCTGGCCAGCGGCGCAGCGCTCGTGGGCGGCGGCGCCGGCAGCAATGCCGTCTTCTACGCGCCCGGCGACGGCAGCGCGCTGCGCGACACGAGCAGCCCGCTGGGGAAGAACCGCGTCTTCGCCAGCGCCAGCCGCATCCGCCCCACGGTGGTGCTGGTGGTGGGGGGCTACGACTTCGGCGACGGGGGCCGCCTGCTCTCGGGCTGCGAGCTGCTGGTCGAGGACGGCAGCACGCCGGGGGCCGGCACCTACCCCACCACGCTGGTGTTCCCGCGCGGCATGGCAGCCCACACGGCCACGCGGCTGGGCGACGGGCGCATCCTCTTCGTGGGCGGCATCGGCGCCGACGTGGCGCAGACGGGCCAGGCCAGCGCCTACCTGCTCACGCCCTAGCGCGCCGCGCGCCGCGCCGCTCGCTGGGCAGCGCGCCAGGCCGAGCGTGCGCCCCGGGCCGGGCCGTGGCATGATCCGGCCCGGAGGGTCGCATGGGCCGCAACCTCGCCTGGCTGGGCGTCGTCCTGTTCGCCGTGTCGTGGTTCCTGCCCGTGCACGAGGGCCTGGAGGGCGCACGCGCCGGCCGTGACCTGGCCGCGGGCGTGCAGGACCTGGCCCGCGCCCTGGGCGAGCCGGCCGGCCCGGCGCGGCCGCTGCCCGGCTACGGCGGCCCGCCGGGCTGGCAGGCCTGCCGCATGGCCTACGACCTGCTGCGCGAGGAGGCGCCCCATGCGCGCGAGGCGCTGCGCGAGGGCGGCGAGGGACGCACCAAGCGCATCGTGCTGGGGGCCAGCTCGCTGGCCAACGGCGTGATGCTGCTGGCGGTGCTGGTGCTGCTGCTGAGCGTGCGCAGCCTGCCCGTGCTGCTGGGCGTGCTGCTGCTGGCCTGCTGCGGCCTGGCCCTGTCGTGGGCCTACCTCACCGACGCCGCCTTCCGCGAGGGCCTGCGGCTGGGCTACTGGGCCTGGGCCGGCTCGTTTGCCGTGGTGGGCCTGGGCATGCTGGCGGGCCGCAGCGCGCCCGCGCCGGCGGCGCCGCCGGCCGCCTAGCCCGCAACCCGGCCGGGCGCCGGCGGTGCGCCTGCCGCCGCGCGTGCCTTGCGTGGGCGCCTAGGTGTTGAGGATGTGGATGGCGTGCTTGTGCACGGCCTCGGCCGCCTCCATGAGCGACTCGGGCCAGGTGGGGTGGGCGTGCACGGTGAGGGCGATGTCCTCGCTGGTGGCACCGAGCTCGATGGCCAGCGCGGCCTCGGCGATCAGGTCGCTGGCCTGGTAGCCGATGGCGGCCACGCCCAGCACCTCGTCGGTCTTGGCGTCGGCGATGATCTTCACGAAGCCCTCGGTGGCGCCCACCGACATGGCGCGGCCCAGCGCGGTGAAGGGGAACGTGCCCACGCGCACCTCGCGGCCCTGGGCCTTGGCCTCGTGCTCCTGCAGGCCCACGGTGGCCACCTCGGGGTGGGTGAACACGGCACTGGGCATGGCGCGCACGTCGTAGGCCACCTTCTTGCCCGCCGCGTGCTCGGCCGCCACGATGCCCTCCTTGCTGGCCTTGTGCGCCAGCCAGGGCAGCCCGGCGCAGTCGCCGATGGCGTAGATGTGGGGCACGTTGGTCTGGCGCTGGGCGTTGACCGTGAAGTGGCCCGTCTTGTCGATGGCAAGGCCGGCCTTGGCCGCGCCCACGCGGTCGCTGTTGGGCTTGAAGCCCACGGCCACCAGCACCACCTCGCTGTCGATCTCCAGCGCCTCGCCGGCCTTGGTCTTGGCGGTGAGGACCTGCTTGCCGCCCTTGGTGGCCACGCCCGTGGCGCCGGTCTCCTTGTGGATCGTGGCCCCGGCCTTCTTGAGCTCGCGCTCGAGCGTCTTGACCAGCTCGGGATCGGTGCCGGGCAGCAGGCTGTCGGTGAGCTCCACCACGGTCAGGCGGGCGCCCAGGCGCTGGAAGACGCCGCCCAGCTCCAGGCCGATCACGCCGCCGCCCACCACGGTGAGGCTCTGCGGCACGAAGTCGATGTCGAGCGCGCCGCGGTAGTCCACCACGCGCGGCCCGATGGGCAGGAAGGGCAGGTGCACGGGGCGCGCGCCCACGGCCACGATGCACTTCTTGAACTCCAGCGTGCGCACCTTGCCGTCGGCGGACGTGACGGTCACGGCCGTGGGCGAGGCGAACTCGGCCTTGCCCTGCAGCACCGTGGCGCCGTTCTTCGACAGCAGGAAGCCCACGCCCGTGGTGAGGCGGTTGACGATGCCCGACTTCCACGCCTGCAGGCGCTTGCCGTCCACCTTCACCTCGCCCACCGAGAGGCCCAGCGCGTCGGCGTGGCGGATCTTCTCCACCAGGCCCGAGGCGTAGATCAGGCTCTTGGAGGGGATGCAGCCCACGTTGAGGCACACGCCGCCGATCTTGTCCTCCTCGATGACGGCCACCTTGAGGCCCAGCTGGGCACCGCGGATGCCGGCCACGTAGCCGCCGGGACCGCTGCCGATCACCACCAGGTCGAACTGCTCGCTTGCCATGGGAACCTCCAGGGGGCCGGGCGCGCCCGCAGGGCGCCCGCGTACGTCGTCGGTGGGGGGGCGTGGGGCCGGGATGCGCCCGCGGCTAGACCGGCAGGCCGCCCTCGAGGCGGCGCTGCTGGTCCTGCAGCTGCGGGGGCACGCTGGCCCACACGTCGCGGAACAGGGTGTCGGGGGCGGGCTGGGGCGCCGCCTCGACGCGCGCGATGGCGTCGGTGATGCGCTTGCCGGCCTCGGCCAGGAAGGCCTCCTCGCGCGCCGCGTCCCACAGGCCGCGGGCCGTGAGCCACGTGCGGTGGCGCAGCAGGGGATCGCGTGCCTCCCACACCTTGGCCTCCGACTCGTCGCGGTACTTGGTGGGGTCGTCGCTGGAGGAGTGGCCGCCCAGCCGGTAGGTGAGGCACTCCACGAAGCTGGGGCCCTCGCCGCGCCGCGCGCGGTCCACCGCGGCGCGCGTGGCCACGTAGCAGGCCAGCACGTCGTTGCCGTCCACGCGCAGGCCCGGCATGCCGTAGGCGCGCGCCTTGACGGCCAGCGTGGCGGAGGCCGTCTGCTTGGACAGCGGCACGCTGATGGCCCACTGGTTGTTCTGGCACACGAAGACCACGGGCGCCTTCCACACGCCGGCGAAGTTGAGCGCGGCGTGGAAGTCGGGCTCGCTGGTGGCGCCGTCGCCGAGGTAGCCGCCCACCACGGTGCGGTCGCCGCGCACCTGCGCGGCGCGCGCGGCACCGGCTGCCTGCGTCACCTGCGTGGCGATGGGCGAGGAGAGCGAGACGTAGCGCGCGCCCCGGTCGCTGTAGTGGCAGGGCATCTGCCGGCCGTGCGTGGGGTCGGCGGCGTTGCCGAAGCACTGCGCGATGAAGGCCTCCAGGGCCATGCCCCGCCACAGCGCCACGGCGCCCTCGCGCAGCGCGGGGAACACCCAGTCGTCGGCCTCGAAGGCCGCGCCCGAGCCCAGCGCCGCGCCCTCCTGGCCCTTGGCCGTGCCGTAGAAGCCGATGCGGCCCTGGCGCTGCAGGTTGAGCATGCGCTGGTCGAGCGCGCGCTGGAACAGCATGGCCTCCAGGAAGCGCACGGGGAGCCCCGTGGGCAGGTCCGGCACGCGCGCCACCTCGGTGCCGTGCTCGTCCACGAGACGGAACAGGCCCAGCGGGCCCACCTCGAAGGGGTCCGGCATCGGCGCCACGGCGGCGCGGCCCGCGGGGCCGCGGCCGGGGGAGCCCTCGCGCTTGCCTGAGGCGGCCTTCACGGCCTAGGCGCCCTCGACCAGCAGCAGGCCCGGCGACTGCAGCAGGCGCAGCATCTCGTTCATGAAGCGCGCCGCCGTGGCGCCGTCGACGATGCGGTGGTCCAGCGTGATGGACAGGTTGCACATCTTGCGCACCACCACCTGGCCGTCGCGCACCACGGCGCGGTCGCCCACCTTGAACACGCCCAGGATGCCCACCTCGGGGTAGTTGAGGATGGGCGTGGCCAGCAGGCCGCCGATGCTGCCGGCGCTGGTGATGGTGAAGGTGCCGCCCTTGAGGTCCTCGAGGGCCACCTTGCGCGCGCGCGCCGCCTCGGTCAGGCGCTGGATCTCGCCGGCGATCTCCAGGATCGAGCGCCGGTCCACGCCCTTCACCACGGGCACGGTCAGGCCGTCCTCCGTGTCGGTGGCCAGGCCCACGTTGATGTCGCGCTTGAGCACGTACTCGCCCTTGGTGTCGTCCACCAGCGCGTTGATGGCGGGGTACTTGCGCAGGGCCACCACCAGCGCCTTCATGATGAAGGGCAGGAAGGTGAGCTTGACGCCGCGTGCCTCGGCGGCGGGCTTGGCTGCCTCGCGCAGGCGCACCACCTCGGTCATGTCGCACTCGTCCACGTAGGTGAAGTGCGGCGCGTGCTGCTTGGAGCGCAGCATCTGCTCGGCGATCTTGCCGCGCAGGCCGCGCAGCGGCACGCGCGTGTCCTCGGCCAGCACCGGCGGGGCCACCGGCGCCATGCGCGCCGGCGGTGCGCTGGGCACGGCCGGGGCCGCGCTGCGCGCTGCCGCGGCCGGGGCCGCGGCGCTGGCCGCCGGGGCCGCCGCGCTGCCGCCCGAGGCCACGTAGGCCTCCAGGTCGGCGCGCGTCAGGCGCCCGTGGGGGCCGCTGGCCGGGATGCTGTCGAGGTCCAGGCCCAGCTCGCGGGCGCGCTTGCGCGTGGCCGGCGCAGCCAGCGTGCGCTCGCGGCGCGGCGCGGCCGCTGCCGGGCGTGCTGCCGCGGCCGCGGGGGCCACACTGGCCTTGGGCGCGGCGGCGGCGGGGGCCGCGGCGGCCGCCGCGGGCCTGGCGGCCGGCGCCGCCGGCGCGGCCGAGCCTGCGCCTTCCTCGATGACCACCATCACCGAGCCCACCGGGATCTTCTGGCCGTCCTGCGCCAGGATCTTGGCGATGCGGCCGGTGCGCGGCGAGGTGATCTCCACCGTCGCCTTGTCGGTCATCACCTCGACCATCGGCTGCTCGCTCTGGACGGCATCGCCCTCCTTCACGAGCCACTTGACGACCTCACCCTCGGTGAGGCCCTCGCCGATGTCGGGCAGCTTGAACTCGAAGGCCATGGCGGTCTCCTTGGGGACGCGCGCGTCCCCGGGCTACGTGCAGCAGGGGTGTGCCCCGTGGGGGCGCGGGCCGGCCGGCGGGAGTGGGCTCACTCCCAGCGGCAGGCGTACTCGATGGCGCCCAGCACGCGCTTGCGGTCGGGCTTGTAGACGTGTTCCAGCGTGTAGGGGAAGGGCGTGTCGAAGCCGGCCACGCGCGCGATGGGGGCGCGCAGCGAGTCGATGGCCTTCTCGGCCACGGTGGCGGCGACCTCGCTGCCGAAGCCGCAGGTGCGCGGGGCCTCCTGCACCGTCACGAGCCGGCCGGTCTTGCGCACGCTGGCCAGCACCGTCTCGGCGTCCCAGGGCAGCAGGGTGCGCAGGTCGACCAGCTCCACCGAGATGCCCTTCTCGTGGGCCTCCTTGAGCGCCTCCTCGCAGGTGTGCATCATCGCGCCCCACGAGACGACCGTCACGTCGCTGCCCTCGTGCACCACGCGCGCCTTGTCGAGGTCCTCGACGTACCAGCCCGAGGGCACCTCGCCCTTGGCCAGGCGGTAGAGGTGCTTGGGCTCGAGGAACACGACCGGGTCGCCGCAGAAGATGGCCGCCAGCAGCATGCCCTTGGCGTCGCGCGCCGTGCTGGGCATCACCACGCGCAGGCCGGGCGTGTGGGCGAAGTAGGCCTCGCTGGACTGCGAGTGGTAGTGGCCGCCGCGGATGCCGCCGCCCGAGGGGCTGCGGATCACCATCGGGCAGGTCCACTGGCCGCCCGAGCGGTAGCGCATCTTGGCCGCCTCCGACACGATCTGGTCGAAGGCGGGGTAGATGAAGTCGAGGAACTGGATCTCGGGCACCGGCTTGAGGCCGTAGAGCGCCATGCCCACGGCCGTGCCGATGATGCCGCACTCGGAGAGCGGCGTGTCCATCACGCGCATCTCGCCGTACTTGTCGTGCAGGCCCTGGGTGGCGCCGAACACGCCGCCCTTCTTGCCGATGTCCTCGCCCAGCATCACGACGCCGTCGTCCTTCGCCATGGCGACGTGCAGCGCATCGTTGATCGCCTGCAGCATGGTCATCTCGGGCATGGGAGCGTCCTTTCGTGGCGGGTGGCCGCAGCCGGTCCGCGCCGTGGAGAGGG
>JBJTIJ010000083.1:0-4989 GCA_046094945.1 Planctomycetia bacterium
CGGTCCTGGGTCGCCTCCCTGCTGTGTTGCTGAGGCTCTGCGCAGGGCCATCGCGCGGCGATCGCCTGGCAGACCTGCTGCAGCCCAGCATCGGCCTGGCGCGCAGGGTGGATGCCGTCCATGCGCTGGGGCCGCGCAGGGCCCTGCAACGCGCGCTGGGCCCTTGCGTCCCCTGCCTGCCCTCGCTGCACCAGGGGGCCATTCCTCCCGCCGCATCGGGGGACTGGTCGCCGCTGGCCGCCGTGCTTGCGCTCGAGCTCGAGGGTGCCTTGCGCCCGATGGCGCTGCGTGACACCGAGGCTCTCGGCATGGCGCACGCACTGCAGGTGCGCATTCCGCTGCTCGATCACCGCGTGGTGCGGGCGGCCCTGCAGGGGGCGCGTGCGGGCGGAGAGCAAGCGTGGATCGGCAAGCAGGCCTGGCGCAAGCTCGCCGCGCGCGTGGTGCCCGCGCAGGCCCTGCTGCCAGGCGTCCCGCACTGGAAGCTGGCGATGGCCCGCGAGCTGCGCGATCCGCTGGCGGGCTTTGTCGCGCAGGGACTCGACAGCCTCGAGCAGCGGCGGCTGCTCGAGGGTGCCTTCGTGCGTGCGGTGCGGGGGCAGGCTGCGCGCGGCATGCGAGGCTGGCGCCGTGCGTGGTCGTTGTCGGCGCTGGGCCACTGGGTGGCGCGCCACGGCGTCGAGGACGTGGCGTCATGAGCCGCGCCGCCCTGGGGCGTGCGTGCGCAGTGCGGCGGGAGCGACGCTGATGGGGCCTGCGGGCACCAACCCGGTTCGTGAGCGGCCGCAGGCCGTGCTCACGGCGCGTCGTGGCTGGCGCGGGCTGGGGTTGCACGAGATCTATCCCTGGCGCGGACTGCTGTGGGCTCTCGTGTGGCGTGACATCCGCTCGCGCTACCGGCGTGCCGTGCTGGGCGTGCTCTGGGCGCTGGTGCGCCCTGTGGCCACCACGGCCGTGTTCTCCCTGCTCCTGGGCTCGCTGGCGGGAGTGGATGCGGACGGGCAGCCCTACGTGATCTACGCATTCACCGGCATGCTCGCCTGGGGCTTCTTTGCCACGGCGGTGCAGGCTGCCTCCGTGTCGGTGATCGGCGCGGGGAGCCTGGTCACGAAGGTGTACTTCCCGCGCGTGCTGATTCCCCTGGCGTCGGTGGGCAGTGCAACGGTCGACTTCCTCGTCGGCACGCTCGCGCTCGGGGCCCTGCTGGCCTGGCATGGCGTGCCGGCCTGCCCGGGCCTTGCGCTGGCGCCACTGGCCATGCTGTGGGTGGCCTTGGTGGCGTGTGGCGTGGGCATCCTGCTGGCGGGACTCGTGGCCCTCTACCGCGACCTGGGGCACGCCATGGCCTTCTTGATGCAGGTGTGGCTCTACCTGACCCCCGTGCTCTACCCGCTGAGCCTGCTGCCCGGGGGCTGGCGCACGCTGGCCTGCCTCAATCCGATGACGGGCCCTGTCGAGGCCTTTCGGGCGGCGGTGCTGGGCGTGCCGCTGGACGTGGGCTGCCTTGCCACGAGCGCGGGCGTGGGGGGCATGCTGCTCTGCGCCGGGCTGCTGGTCTTCGCGCGTGTCGAGCGGCGGCTGGCGGACTTGCTCTGATGGGTGCACTGCCTGCCATCGAGATCGAGGGGCTGTGGAAGACCTACTGGCTGCACGCCCCGGCCCAGCCCCCGCGCAGCCCGTGGCGGCGCAAGACAGAGTTCCATGCGCTCAGCGACGTTTCCCTCACCGTCCCGGAGGGCGCCGTGCTGGGCATTGTCGGGGCCAACGGGGCGGGGAAGAGCACGCTCCTGAAGGTCCTCAGCCGCGTCACCGACCCGAGCCGTGGACGCGTGGTGCTTCGGGGCCGCACGGCAAGCATCTTGGAGATCGGCACGGGCTTCCACCCCGAGCTCACCGGCATCGAGAACGTCTACCTCAATGGCGCCGTGCACGGGCTCTCCCGTCGCGACATCCACGCGCGCCTGGCGCGCATCCTCGAGTTCGCGGAGATCGGTGACTTCGCCTACGAGCCCGCCCGGCTCTACAGCTCGGGCATGTACCTGCGGTTGGCCTTCGCCGTGGCGGCCCACCTCGATCCCGACATCTTGGTCGTGGACGAGCTGCTGGCGGTCGGCGACCCGCCGTTCCGCGAGCGCTGCCTGGGCAAGATGCGCTCGGCCGTGTCGAGCGGCCAGACTGTGCTGCTGGTGAGCCACGACACGCCCTCCGTGGCAGCCTTCTGCACGCTGGCCGCCTGGCTGGACAAGGGTCGGCTGGTCATGATGGGGCCGCCGGAGCGAGTCATCGAGGCGTACCACGCGCACGGGCAGTTGCGCGGCGGCATCACACAGGTGGATCGCCATGCCGTGGCGATCGAGCGCGTCACGGGCACCTACGAGCGGGCGGGACCGGGCATGGCACGCCTGGATGTCGCGCTGGCCGTCCGTGCGCGGCATGCCCTCACGGGCCTGCTCGTGGACGCGACGGTGACGCATCCCGCCGGGCATTCGCCCGTAGGCATCATGTCGTCGCTGCGGGGCGGGCCCAGCCTAGACATGCAGGAGGGCGAGCTGGCCTGGTGGCGCATGACCTGCCGCGTGCCCGAGCTCAGGCCGGGGGCCTACACCGTGTCCTTCAGCATCGTCCAGCGGGGCGGCCCGCTCCTGCTGGAGGTCTCTGGCCTGCCCCTGTGCGTGGTGCACCCCGGGCCCGGCACCCCGGAACTGGCCTGCCCGGGCTTCCACGGCGTGCAGGTGCCCCCGCATGACATCGCCTGGTCGCGCGAGCCCGCGGCGCCCCGACCCTGAGGCGGGCACCACGCGCGCGGGGCGGGTCTCCGGGCAGCGGGCCAGAGTCGTGGCCACGGCCGTGCCAGCCGCTGCATGTGGCGCCAAGACGACGCGCGTTGCGCACGAGCGCAACGCCCCTGGACGGGTGTCATCCCACGAGTACATGCATGGCCTGTCGAGGGCCATTTCTTGGGCCTCTCTACGCAGGTGGCCGACCTGCCAACCCTTGGCATGACCCTTGCGACCAAAGTACAGTTCGCCCCCAACAACCCCCGGAGCGTTGCATGCGTTCGACGTCGCGTCTGGTCCTGGCCGGTCTCTCGCTGCTGGGCCTCACGGCCCTGGGCTCGCCTCGCCTCGCCCCGCGGGCGGCGGCGCCGGTGGCCTTCGAGCATCCCTTCGCGCCCGACGAGGTGCTGGTGGGCTGGAACCCCGAGGCGGGTGCCGAGGGCCGGGCCAAGGCGCTGGCGATGATCCAGGCGCACGTGCTCGAGCGGCTGGGCACGCAGGAGATGCTGGCGGCCGGCGAGGGCGTGGACCGCGTGCGCGTGCCCGGCGGCACGGTGGCGGCCATCCGCGCGCTGGCCCAGCACCCCGCGGTGGCCTACGCCGAGCCCAACTACCTCGTGTCGCACGACGCCGAGTCCAACGACGGCTACTACACCAACGGCTCGCTGTGGGGCATGGAGGGCAGCGACAGCCCGACGTCGTACGGCCCGGCCGGCACCACGAACACCTACGGCAGCGGCGCCGAGGAGGCCTGGGGCCTGGGCTACACGGGCTCGAGCAACGTGGTGGTGGCGGTGATCGACGAGGGCATCCAGATCACGCATCCCGAGCTGGCCGCCAACATCTGGACCAACCCCGGCGAGACGGCCGGTGACGGCATCGACAACGACGGCAACGGCTACGTCGATGACGTCAACGGCTGGGACTTCTACTACGGCAACAACACGGTCTACGACGCGGGCGAGGACCACCACGGCACGCACGTCTCGGGCACCATCGGCGGCGTGGGCGGCAACAGCGCTGGCGTGGCCGGCGTGTGCTGGAACGTGAAGATCATCTCGACCAAGTTCCTCGGGCCGCAGGGCGGCTACACGTCGGGCGCGGTGAGCGCGCTCAACTACCTCTCCGACCTCAAGACGCGCCACAACCTCAACCTGGTGGCGTGCAACAACTCGTGGGGCGGCGGCGGCTACAGCAGCTCGCTGCACGCGGCCATCAACCGCGCGGCCAAGAAGGGCATCCTGTTCGTGGCCGCAGCGGGCAACTCGAACTCGAACAACGACGCGACGGCGTACTACCCCAGCAACTACAGCACGCTGCAGAACGCTGCGGGCGAGACGGCGGCGAGCTACGAGGCCGTGATCGCGGTGGCCTCGATCAACTCGGTGGGCAGCAAGTCGTCGTTCTCCAGCTACGGCGCCACCACGGTGGACCTGGGCGCGCCGGGCGAGGGCATCATCAGCTCGGTGCCGACCGACAGCTACGCGAACTACAGCGGCACCTCGATGGCCACGCCGCACGTGACGGGTGCCATCGCGCTCTACGCCTCGTTCAACACGACGGCCAGCGCGGCGGGCCTGCGCAGCGCCATCCTGGGCAACGTCAAGCCCACCACCTCGATGGCCAACCGCACGGTGACGGGTGGGCGCCTCAACCTCGAGGGCCTGTTCTCGGGCACGCCGCCGCCGCCGCCGCCGCCCAGCTACGACCCCACGGTCTCGGGCATGTCGGTGGCGCGCAACGTGAAGCCGGGCGCGACCACCAACGTGTCGATCACGCTGGGCAACCTGGGCAACACCACCACGGACGTGGTCGTGACGCTGACGGCCACGGCGGGCACCCCGGGCGGGCCGAAGACCGTGACCGTGCCGGCGGGCGGCAGCGCGACGACGACCATCTCGTGGACGGCCCCCACCACGCGCGCCACGTACCAGTTGACCGCCACGTGCGCGCTCTCCGACACCACGCTCACCGACGCCAACACCGCCAACCACAGCCGCACCGTGTCGGTGGCGGTGAAGTAGGCCGCGCGCGCCGGGCACGGCCCCGGCCGCACGTCGCCAGCACGCCAAGGCCCCCGGGGTGGATGCCCCGGGGGCCTTGTTCGTTGGCGGCGGTGGCGGGTGGCAGTGGCGGTGGCGGTGGCGGTGGCGGTGGCGGTGTTGGCGTCGGTGAGCGTGGTGTCGGAGAGCGCGCACGTGGCGGTCAACTG
>JBJTIJ010000084.1:0-4885 GCA_046094945.1 Planctomycetia bacterium
GGCGGGCCGCCTGCGCAGCCTGCGGGCCCGGCCGCGCCCGGCCCCGGGACGGTAGGATCGCGCCCGTGACCTCCCGCTTCCGCTTCTACAGCGAGGTGCTGCTGCGCGTCCTGCCCGAGGAGGACTACGCCCTGCGGCTGGAGGCGCTGGCCGAGGCGCTGCCGCTGGCCGTGGCGGCCACCGATGCCAGCGGGCGCGTGCTGGTGTGGAACCCGGCGCTCTCGGCGTGGATGGGCCCGCGCGAGCTGGCCGTGGGCCGGCCGCTGCTGGAGGCCCTGCCCGCGCTGGCCCGCGACCCCAACCTCGACTGGCGCGTGGCACTGCGGGGGGCGCTGCTGGAGGGCGCGCGGCTGGATCTCGTGCGCCACCCGCTGGGCGAGCGCGTCGTGCGCGCCACCCTGGCGCCCATGCGCGGGCCGGGTGGGCAGGTGCTGGGGGCCGTGCTGGCCCTGCAGGACATCACCTCGGGCGCGCGCGAGGAGGAGCGGCGCCTGCTGCAGGCGCGCAGCGAGGCGGTGGCCGCGCTGGGCGCGGGCATCGCCCACGAGATCCGCAACCCGATCAACGCCCTGAGCCTGAACCTGCAGCTGCTGCGCGAGCGCATCGAGGACCTGCCGCGCGCCGCCATCGCCGCCAAGGCCGACGCCATGATCGCCGAGCTGCAGCGCATGGAGTCGCTGGTGGCCCACCTGCTGGAGGTGAGCCGCGGAGGGCCGCCCGACCTCGCCCCCGAGCGCGTCGACGACATCGTGGCCGCGGTGGTGGAGCGGCTCGAGGGCATGGCGCGCCATGCGGGCGCCCAGCTGGCCTTCCGGCCGGGCAGCCAGCGGCTGCTGGAGGTGGACCGGGCACGCATCGACCGCGCGGTGCACAACGTGGTGCGCAACGCGCTGGAGGCGGCCGGGCCTGGCGGGCGCGTCGAGGTGGTGACGCGCGACGATCCGCACAGCACCGTGATCGTGGTGGACGACAACGGCCCGGGCATCGACCCCGCCGACCGCAAGCGCGTGTTCGAGATCTTCTTCCCGCGCAAGCGCGGTGGCACGGGGCTGGGCCTGCCGCTGGCCCGGCGCGCCATCGAGAGCCACGGCGGCGAGATCGAGGTGCTCGAGCGCCCTGGTGGCGGGGCGCGCTTCGTCATCCACCTGCCGCTGGCCCCCTGGGCCTCCGGGGTGCCCGGGGCGCCCGGCACGCAGGCCGGGCCCGCCGCGGGCCGGGCGTAGGAGGCAGCCATGCCCCGCCGGCTGGTGGTCGAGGACGAGAAGAACGCGCGCGAGGCGCTGGGCGAGATCTTCGCCGGCGAGCACGAGGTACGGCTGGCCGAGGACATGGCCAGCGCGCGCGCGGCCATCGCCGCGGCGCCCTTCGACCTGCTGCTCACCGACGTGGTGCTGCCCGGCGAGGGCGATGGCCTGGACTTGCTGCGCGCCGCCAAGGCGGCGCAGCCCGACGCCCCCGTCCGCGTGATGACGGCCTACGGCAGCGTGGAGCGCGCCGTGCGCGCGATGCGCGACGGGGCCTACGACTTCGTGGAGAAGCCGCTGGACGTGCGCCGCCTGCGCGGGCTGGTGGCCTCGGCGCTGGCCGCCCGGCAGCGCGCACCCGTGAGCGCCGCCTGGCGGGCTGGCCTCACGGCCGAGGGCGTGCCGCCGGGCTTCGTGGGCAGCGCGCCGGCGCTGCGCGAGGTGTTCCGCGTCGTGGCCAAGGCCGCGCCCACCAACGCCACCGTGCTCATCCTGGGCGAGTCGGGCACCGGCAAGGAGCTGGTGGCCGAGGCCGTGCACAAGGCCAGCCCGCGGGCCGGCGGCCCCTTCGTGAAGGTGCACTGCGCCGCGCTGCCCGAGGGCTTGCTGGAGGCCGAGCTCTTCGGCCATGCGCGTGGGGCCTTCACCGGGGCGGTGGGCGAGCGGGCGGGCCGCTTCGAGGCGGCCCACGGCGGCACGCTGTTCCTCGACGAGGTGGGCGAGGTGCCGCTGCACACGCAGGTCAAGCTGCTGCGCGTGCTGCAGAACCGCGAGGTGGAGCGGCTGGGCGAGAACAAGCCCCGGCAGGTGGACGTGCGCCTCGTGGCGGCCACCAACGCCGACCTCGACGCCAAGGTGCGCAAGGGCGAGCTGCGCGAGGACTTCTACTTCCGGCTCAAGGTGGTGACCGTGCGCATGCCGCCGCTGCGCGAGCGGCGCGGCGACATCCCCGCGCTGGCCGAGCACTTCCGCCGCCTGTACACCCAGCGCCACGGCCGGCAGGTGGCCGGCTTCGAGCCCGAGGCGCGGCAGCTGCTCCAGCAGCACGACTGGCCCGGCAACGTGCGCGAGCTGGAGAACCTCGTGGAGGCGGCCGTGGTGCTCACCGAGGGCGGCCTGATCACGCGCGCCGTGCTGCCGGTGGAGGTGGGCGGCCAGCAGCGCGTGGAGGACCTGCCCGACACGGGCGACGTGCTGCGCATCCGGCGCGGGACGCCGCTGCCCGAGGCCGAGCGGCTGATCATCCTCGACACGCTCGAGCGCACCGGGGGCAACAAGACGGCCGCGGCGCGCATCCTGGGCATCGGCCTGCGCACGCTCTACCGCAAGCTGGAGGAGTACGGCGTGGGCGGGGGCGAGCACGAGCCCGGCGGCGCGGGCGGCCACGCGCCCTAGGCCGGCGGCCCGTACGATGCGGCCTCCTCACGCTGGAGGCCGCCATGCGCCACGCCCTCGCCCTGCCGCTCGTCCTCCTGCTGGGCTGGATGCTGGGCCGCTGGGGGGCGCCGCCGGCGCCCGCCACCGCCGCCGGCCCGGCCGACTTCCGCGCTGCCGTGCAGGCGGCCGAGGCCTCGGTGGTGCACGTGGCCACGCAGGCCCCGGGGCGCTCGCGCGACGAGGCGGTGGGCAGTGGCTGGGTGCTGGAGAGCGACGGCTGGATCGTGAGCAGCGCCCACGTGCTGGCCGGCGCGCGGCGCGTGCTGGTGGGCCTGGCGGGGCGCGAGCCGGTGCTGGCCGAGGTGGTGGCCAGCGACCCGCGCGTGGACGTGGCCCTGCTCAAGGCGCCGCTCACGGGGCTGGTGCCGCTGCAGGCCGGCAGCAGCCGGGACCTGGCGCCGGGCATGTGGGTGCTGGCCTGCGGCAGCCCCTACGGGCTGGAGCGCTCGTGGTCGGCGGGCATCGTCAGCGGGCTGCACCGCCGTGGCGTGGCCGCCCAGCCCAGCACCTACGAGGACTTCATCCAGGCCGATGCGGCCGCCAACCTCGGCAACTCGGGCGGGCCGCTGCTCGACCCCAACGGGCGCGTGCTGGGCATGGTGACCCAGATCCTGACCCGTGCGGGCGGCTGGCAGGGCATCTCGCTGGCCACGCCGGTGGAGGCCGTGCTGGAGGCCGTGCGCCGCCTGCGCGGCGGCGCCGCAGCTCCGGTGCGCCCCTCGCTGGGCCTCTCGGTGCGCGAGCGGCCGGGCGGGCTGGAGGTGGCGGCCGTGGAGCCCGGCGGGCCCGCAGCCGCCGCGGGCGTCGTGGTGGGCGAGGTGCTGCTGGAGGTGGCCGGCCAGCGCGTGGCCTCGGCCGCCGACGTGGAACGGGCGCTGTGGGGCCGCCGGGCCGGCGAGGCCGTGGACCTGCTGCTGCAGGCCGGCGCCGGGGCTGGACCCCAGCCGCGCGCCGTGCTCAAGAAGACGGCGTCGCTGCGCTGAACGGCGCGGACGCCGGCCAGGGAACTGCGCGAGACCCTGATGCGTGGCGCGGCAGGCGCCGTGAGGCCCGCCGCCCGGTGACGCCTGGCCGGGGCGCCCGCAGCCTAGAACTTGCGCAGCACGCCGCGCACCACGCCGCGGATGTCCAGCTGCTGGGGTGCGCGCACGTAGATGGGGCTCATCGTGGGGTTGCTGGGCTGCAGCCGCACGCTGCCGTCGGCCTCGCGGTACATGCGCTTGAGCGTGGCCTCGTTGTCCACCACGGCCACCACGATCTCGCCCTCGTGGCTGGGGTGCGTGCGCTCGACCATCACGAGGTCGCCGTCGGTGATGTGGTCGCCGATCATGGACTGGCCCACCACGCGCAGGATGTAGACATCCTGGCCGGGCGCGATCGGCAGCAGCTGCTCGAGCGTGTACTGCTCGGTGTCCTCCATGGCCTCGATGGGCCGGCCGGCCGCGATGCGGCCCAGCACGGGCACCGTGGCCTCGGGCAGGTAGTCGCGGTCGAGGATCTCGATGGAGCGCGAGCGCTGGGGCAGCTTGCGGATGGCGCCCTTCTTGACCAGCGCGGCCACGTGCTGGTGCACCGTCACGCGGTGCACGCCCATCTGCTCGCCGATCTCCTCGAGGGTGGGCGAGGTGTGGTGGGTCGTCCGGTAGTCCCGGATGAAGTTCATGATCTGCAGCTGCTTGGGGGTGTAGTTCACGGGTCGGGCTCCTGCGGCTAGTGGGTGGGATCGGCCGAACGGCCGGCTACCTTTTGGGATTGTTCGTGGGGCGTGTTGCGAAGGGAGGGCGGAAGGTACGGAAGGCTGGAAGGCAGGCTGGGGGCTCGGCAGGCGCCCGCGTCAGGTGTCCGGGCGGGTGCCCCCGGGCCGTCGGGTGCCCGCCGCCGGCGCGCGGCCCCCGAGGGCGGGCAGCGCCGGGCCGGCCACCAGCCCCTGCGGGTGCGCAGGCCCGCAGCGGTCCGGCGAGGCCAGCAGCCGGGGTGCTAGGCCAGCATCCGGGCTGCTAGGCCAGCAGCGCGGCTGCTAGGCCAGCAGCGCCAGCGCCAGCACGGCCAGGAACAGCGCGGCGAAGCCGGCCTCGCTGGCCACGGGGAAGCACCGGCTGCGGCCGGGGGCGGCCAGCAGGGAGCGGGGGGCGAAGGTTGTCAGGGTTATGTTGCTCATGACGAAAACACTAACCGAACGAGATGCGAACGCAAGCCAAGCGGGC
>JBJTIJ010000085.1:0-1110 GCA_046094945.1 Planctomycetia bacterium
GTCTTTCGGCTGCGACCAATGGCAGCAGGTACTCTGGACGACTCCACATACTATCGACTGTTCGCAAGAAAGACAGTTCAGAGGGTGTGGCGCCGTGATGCATCGTGTTCATTTGGTTAGCATCTTGAAGGCAACTCCGGCAAGTACTTACGAGTACGCGTAGAACCCCTTCCCGCTCTTCTTCCCCAGCTGGCCGGCTGCCACCATCTTGCGCAGGAGGGGCGAGGGGCGGTACTTGGAGTCGCCCAGGTCGCGGTGGAGGACCTCCATGATGGCCAGGCAGGTGTCCAGGCCGATGAGGTCGGCGAGGGCCAGCGGGCCCATGGGGTGGTTCATGCCCAGCTTCATGATGCCGTCGATGGCCTCGGGCGTGGCCACGCCCTCCATGACGCAGGTGATGGCCTCGTTGATCATGGGCATCAGGATGCGGTTGGAGACGAAGCCGGGGAAGTCGTTGGCCACGATGGGCGTCTTGCCCACCTGCTCGGCGGCGGCCTTCACCTTGGCGTAGGTGTCGTCGCTGGTGGCAAGGCCGCGGATCACCTCGACCAGCTGCATCAGGGGCACCGGGTTCATGAAGTGCATGCCGATGAAGCGGTCGGGGCGCTTGGTCGAGGCGGCCAGCGCCGTGATGGAGATGCTGGAGGTGTTGCTGGCCAGGATGGCGTGCGCGGGCAGCACGCCGTCGAGCTCGGCGAAGATCTTCTTCTTCACCTCGAGGTTCTCCACCACGGCCTCCACCACGAGGTCGCAGTCCTTGAGCGAGGCCAGGCGCGCGGCGGGCTCGATGCGGCCGTGGGCCGCCGCGGCCGCCTCGGCCGTGAGCTTGCCCTTGGAGGCCAGCTTCTCGAGGCTGGCCTTGATGCCGCCAAGGCCGCGGGCCAGCGCCGTCTCGGCGGCGTCGTAGAGCCGCACCGGCACGCCGGCGGCGGCGAACACCTGCGCGATGCCGGCGCCCATCTGGCCGGCGCCCAGGATGCCGAAAGTACGGATGCTCATGGTCAACGCTCCACCGTGAGAGCGACGGCCTCGCCGCCGCCGATGCAGAGGCTGGCCAGGCCGCGCTTGGCGTTGCGCGCCTCGAGGGCGTGCAGCAGCGTGACCAGGATG
>JBJTIJ010000086.1:0-5061 GCA_046094945.1 Planctomycetia bacterium
CTGCCTCCCCGCTGCCTGCCCCGCGCGCCCCGCGGCCCGGCCGGCCCTCCCGCGGCCGGCGGGCGGGCGCCCGGTCCCGGGGCGGGGCCTGCCCGGTAGGCTGGGCCCGTGCGCGTCGCCCTCGCCCAGATCGACACCACCGCGGGCGACGTGCGGGGCAACGTGGCCCGCATCGAGGCGGCCTGGCAGCAGGCGCGCGCCGCGGGTGCCGGGCTGGTCGTGTGCCCCGAGCTGGCCGTGCTGGGCTACCCCCCCCGCGACCTGCTGCTGCGCGAGGGGGTGGTGCGGGCGGCGCTGGAGGCCCACGAGGCGCTGGCGCGCCGGCTGGCCGGCGGGCCGCCCCTGCTGGTGGGCTCGGTGGCCCGCAACCCCCGCCCCACCGGGCCCGGGCTGGTCAACGCCGCCCTGCTGCTGCGCGGCGGGCGCGTGGAGGCCACCTACGCCAAGCGCCTGCTGCCCACCTACGACGTCTTCGACGAGCGGCGCTACTTCGCCCCCGGCGAGGGCCCCGTGGTGGTCGAGGTGGAGGGCCGCCGGCTGGGCCTGCTGGTGTGCGAGGACCTGTGGGGCGCCGACCGCCCGCAGGGCCGGCGCCTCTACGACTGCGACCCGCCGGCCGAGGCCTGCCGCGCGGGGGCCGACCTGCTGGTGGCGCTCTCGGCCTCGCCTTACCACGCCGGCAAGGACGCCCAGCGCCTGGCGCTCTTCGCCGGCGAGGCGCGCCGCCTGCACGTGCCGCTGCTGGCCGTGCACCTCGTGGGCGGCAACGACGACGTGCTCTTCGACGGCCGCAGCCGCGTGCTGGGCGCCGACGGCGCCGAGCGCGCACGGCTGGCCGCCTTCACGGAGGAGCTGCGCGTGCTCGACCTCGAGGCCACGCTGGCCGGGGCGCCGCAGCCACCCGAGGCCCTGGAGCCGGCCGAGGAGCTGCGCCGCGCGCTGGTGATGGGCCTGGCGGGCTACGCGCGCAAGACGGGCTTCACGCGCGCGCTCGTGGGCCTCTCGGGCGGCGTGGACTCGGCCGTGGTGGCCTGCCTGGCGGCCGATGCGCTGGGCCCGGCGCAGGTGCTGGGCGTGAGCCTGCCCAGCCGCCACACCAGCGCCATGAGCCGCGAGGACGCACGCGAGCTGGCCACGCGCCTGGGCATCGGCTGGCGCGAGCTCTCCATCGAGGGCCCCTACGCGGCCTTCCTCGCCGCGCTGGAGCCGGCCTTCGAGGGCAAGGGCGCCGACGTGACGGAGGAGAACCTGCAGGCGCGCACGCGCGGCGCCATGCTCATGGCGCTCTCCAACAAGCACGGCCACCTGCTGCTGGCCACCGGCAACAAGAGCGAGGTCTCGGTGGGCTACTGCACGCTCTACGGCGACACCACCGGCGGCCTGGCCGTGATCTCCGACGTGTGGAAGGGTGGCGTCTACGCGCTGGCGCGCCTCTACGCGGCGCAGGGCCGCCTGCCGGCGCGCACGGTGACGCGCCCGCCCACGGCCGAGCTGCGCCCCGGCCAGCTGGACACCGACGCGCTGCCGCCCTACGACGTGCTCGACCCCATCCTGCGCCTGCGCATCGAGGAGGGCCTGTCGCGGGCCGAGATCGTGGCGCGCGGCGTGGAGCCGGCGCTGGCCGAGCGCGTGCTGCGCATGGTGGAGCGCAACGAGTACAAGCGCCGCCAGCTGGCTCCCGGCCTGAAGGTGACGCCCGTGGCCTTCGGCTCCGGCTGGCGCATGCCGCTGGCGCGGCCCTGCGACCTCTCCAGCGAGGCGTGAGGCAGGCCCGCCGGCCGGCGCGCGCGGCCGCGCCCGTGGCATGATGCGCAGCCCCCGGAGGAGCCCGCCGTGCGCATCCTGCTGCTGAGCCACGCCTCCGACGCCGACTTCGTGGCCACGCTGGCCAAGGAGATGGCGCGGCGCGACTTCGACTGCGTCAGCACCCCCGCCGAGGCCGACCTGGCCCTGCTGCTGGCCTCGCGTGCCGCCCTCGAGCAGGGGCTGGGCGAGGGCCCGCGCGTGGCCCTGGAGGCCGGCCTCGAGCTGCTCACCGTGCTGCTGGGCGACGACGCCATGCCGATGCGCTTCCCCGTGCACCGCAAGCACACGCCGCTGTGCAAGGACGTGGCCGGCGTGATGAAGGTGCTGGTGGAGAACCGCAAGCAGCGCGGCGCCAAGCAGATCGACGGCAAGGCCGAGGTCTTCGGCTACGGCGTGCTGCTGGGCCTGCTGATGCGCAAGGGCCGCTGAGCCGCGGCCGCCGCCGAGGCCGGGCCGCCGTGGCGGCCGGGGCCGCACGCGCGCACGCCGCTGGCGTGCGCTAGGCCTCGTCGCCCGGCGCGAGGCCGTCGTCGCTGTCGCCGTCGCCCTGCGGCCCCGGCCCGTGCCCGCCGCCGCCGCGCCCGCTGCGGCCGGCCCAGCGCGGCGGGCCCTCGCCGGCGCCGCCCGAGCGCCCGGGACCCGAGCCCGGCGCACCCACGGCCAGGAACACGGCCTTGAGGTAGCGGCCCTCGGGGAAGGCGCCGGCCACGGGGTGGTCGGGCGCCGCGCCCGTCACGGCCAGCATGCGCACCTCGCGGCGCACGTCGAGCGCCGCCTCGCGCACCACGCCCAGGTAGGCCTCTTCCGAGACCAGCCCCGAGCACGAGCAGGTGAGCACGAGGCCGCCGGGGCGCACGGCCTCCAGCGCCAGCCGGTTGAGGTCGCGGTACTTGGCCAGCGCCGCGCCCAGCCCGGCGCGGTCGCGCGCCCACTTGGCCGGGTCCACCACCAGCACCTCGGGGCGCTCGGCCTCGGGCCCGGCCACGTAGGCGCGCAGCGCATCGAAGACGTCGCCGTGGTCGAAGCGCACCTCGGTGCCGGCCGGCAGGCGGTTGAGCGACAGGTTGCGCCGGGCCTGCGCCACGGCCTCCTCGTCGAGGTCCATGCCGCGCACGCTGCGCGCGCCGGCCAGCGCCGCCGAGAGCGCGAAGCCGCCGGTGTAGGTCATGCCGTCGAAGACGCTGCGCCCGCGGGCCAGCGCCGCCAGCCGCGCGCGGTTCTCTCGCTGGTCGAGGAAGAAGCCGGTCTTGTGGCCGCCGGCCGGGTCGACCTCGAAGGCCACGTCGCGCTCGTGGATGCGCACCGGGCGCGTGCGCGGCGGGGCGGGCGCCGTGAAGCCCTCCTGGCGCTCGGTCTTCTCGTCGGCGCGCAGCACCACCGTGTCCACGCCCAGCACCTCGCGCAGCACGCGCGACAGCTCGTCGCCACGCCGGAACCAGCCCAGCGAGAACAGCCCCACCACGGCCGTGCTGCCGTAGCGGTCGATCACCAGGCCCGAGAGCCCGTCGCCCTCGGCGTGCACCACGCGCCAGGCGTCGGTCACCTCCGGCAGGCGCAGCACGTCGCGGCGCAGCCCCTCGGCCGCCGCCAGCCGGGCACGCAGCCAGGCCTCGTCGGGCAGAACCTCGGGGTCGTAGGAGAGCATGCGCACGGCCACCTGGCTGTTGCGGTGCGCGAAGCCGTAGCCGCAGGGCCGGCCCTCGCGCGTGAGCACCCGCACCACGTCGCCGTCCTGCACGCTGCGGTCGGCGCGCAGCACGCGCTTGCTGTACACGTAGGGATGCACCGGCGGGCCGCCGCGCAGCGTCAGGGAGGGGAAGGCGCGGGACATGGGGCCGCGAGGATACGCCCGCACCCACGCACCGGCGCCTGCCAACCCGCGTGCCGCCCGCCGCCTGCTGCCCGTGCGGCCCTGCGTGGGCCGCGCTAGGGCAGCGCCATGCCCTCGAGCACGCGCCAGCCCTCCAGCCGGCGCGCCAGGTCGGTGGCGTTGGGCCGGCGGGCCGGTGCCGCCGCCAGGCCCTCGCCCAGCAGCTGCTCCAGCGGCGCCGGCAGGCTGGCCCCCAGCGCCGCGGCACGCAGCGGCCCGCCCTGCACGCGCTGCGCGGCCAGCGCCGCCGCGCGCTCGCTGCCCCAGCGCCCGGCACGCAGGGCCAGCGCCAGCCCGCACAGGTCGTGCACGTCCAGGCCGGCCGTCAGCACCGGCCCGTCGGGGTCGCGCTCCTCGGGCGCCTGCAGGCCGGGCGTGGGCTCGCGGCCCGGACGCGGCGGCAGGCCCTCGCGCCAGGCGCGCAGCGCCAGCGTGGGGCGCAGCCAGGCCTGGCCGCCGGGCGCGAGCGTGACGGTGGCCACGCCCAGCGCGCGGTGCAGCAGCCGGCGCCGGTGCAGCCACGCCACCGCACGCGCCAGCGCCGCCACCCACGCCAGCCAGGTGCCCAGCGGCGCGGGCGGCTGCTCGACCTGCAGCAGTGCCGGCATGCCGGCCGGGCGCACGGTGGCCACCCACGCGCGCGGGCCCTGCGCGCTGGGCAGCACGCCCAGGTCGCGCACGTGCGCCACGCCCGGGTGCGGCGCCCCCGCCAGCGCGGCCAGCCCGGCCAGCACGCGGGCCGCGTGCGCGCCGTCCAGCAGCCCGGGGCCCACGGCCACGTCGCAGGGCGCGCCGTCGCAGGGGTCGCGGCCCGCCACGAGGCAGGCGTCCTCGGGCAGCGCCGACACCTCCACCCCCAGCCGGGCCGGCCCGTGCTGCGGCTCGCGCGAGGCGGGCAGCGACAGCCAGGCCACCAGCCGCTGCGTGCCCGGCGGCACGAAGGCGCGCGCCAGTGCATCCTCGAACACGAAGGCCGTGGCCTCGCCCTCTCCGGGCACGAGGTCGAGCCGGTCGCCGTGCCGGAGCGGCAGCAGCGCCCCCTCGCGGCCGTTGACCGCCAGCGTGGCCTCGCCCTCGGCCGTGGCCATCCACACGCCGCGCACCTGCCGCAGGCGCGCGTGCACGGGCCGCACGCCGGGATGCTCGAGCACCACGTCGCCGTCCGGGTCGCTGCCCAGCCGCAGCCCCTCGCCCAGCAGGGGCACGCGGCCCAGCGGGGCTGCCAGCCGGCGCAGCGCTACGGGCATCGCGCCCCCCACGGGGCCGCGGGCCGGCGGGACGCGACGACGATGGGATGCGGCATGGGCACGGGCCTTCCGGCGGCGTACCGTACACGGCTGCGGCCGCCGGCGATGCGGCGTCGCCTGCGAGCCCCGCGATGTCCC
>JBJTIJ010000087.1:0-9301 GCA_046094945.1 Planctomycetia bacterium
GCACCGAGCTCCAGCCCGGCCTGCTGCTGGACGTCGAGCTGGGCCTGTTCAGCGACCGGGGCTTCAACCGCGAGTTCTTCGAGCGCGACGACCTCGTGCACAAGGACCGCGAGTCGTACGGGCGCCTGCTGTGGCGGCGTCCCACGCTGGCTGCCACGCTCACGGGCCGCTGGCACGCGCGCGACTTCACCAGCGAGACGGTCGAGGCGCCCGAGGCCGGCCTGTGGCTGGGCAGCGTGCCGGTGCTGGTGCCGGGCCGCGCAGGCGGCCTTGCCGCGGACCTCACCAGCAGCAGCACCAGCGGCTGGCTGGCGCGGCGGCTGGACGATGCCTTGCCCGACGAGGGCTATGCCGCCTTCCGCAGCACCACGGACACGCGCCTGGGGCTGGCGGCCAGCGTGGGCGACATGCGCCTGTCGGGACACGTGGGGGCCTCGCTGGCCGACTACCGCCAGCGCGACGACGGGGGCGAGGACCTGCTGCGCACGGCCTTGCTGGCCGGCGTGCGCGCCAACCTGCAGCTGCACCGCAGCTTCGCCGCGCGCGGCGGGCCGCTGGAGCTCGACGGCCTGCGCCACGTGGTGGACGTCGACCTCGGGATGGACGGCCGCTTCCTGGACAGCGCGGGCCCCGACGAGGTGCCGTGGCTCGACGAGCGCGAGGAGGCACGGGCCTCCTCGCAGGCGCGCCTGCGCATGCGCCACCGCCTGCAGACCCACGACGGCCCGGCCCTGCGCGAGGTGCTGGACCTCGAGGGCAGCTTTGCCTGGTACCCCGACGAGCGCGGCCCCTGGCTGCAGGACCTGCCCTGGTCGCTGGACTGGAACCTGCGCGGCGACCCGCGGCCGGGGGGCCGCTGGCAGGTGGCCTCGGAGGGCTGGGTGGACGGGCGCGACGGCCTGCGCCGGCTGAGCGCCTCCGTGGGCTTCGTGCCCGTGCCCCGCGTGCAGGTGGGCATGGGCTACCGCTACCTGCAGGACGAGGCGGCGGCTCCGCTGGTGCAGGCCCTGTGGCGCTTCAGCGAGCGCTACGAGCTGCGGGTGGTCGAGTCGTTCAACTTCCGCGAGGACAGCAACTTCACGCGCGTGCTGTTCCGCCGCTCCAGCCCGGACCACGCCTGGACCTTCGGCCTGAGCCTGCGCGACGGCGATGACGTAGGCTTCGAGCTGGACTTCGTGCCCTCCTTCGGCCGCCTGCCGGACCCGGGCGCGCAGGCCTTCGACAGCGAGGTGGACCTCGATCCCCTGGGAGCGTTCCGATGAGCGACACCGTGGCGGTCTTCGCCGGCACCTTCGACCCGATCACGCTGGGCCACCTCGACCTGGTGCGGCGCGGTGCCGACCTGTTCTCCAGGCTGGTGGTGTGCGTATCGGCCGAGGGCCGCAGCACGCTGTTCAGCGCCGAGGAGCGCCGTGCGCTGGTGACCGAGGCCGTGGCAGGCCCGCCCCGGGTGGGCGTCTCGCTGTTCCGGGGCCTGCTGGTGGACGAGGCGCGCCGGCAGGGGGCGCGCGTGCTGCTGCGCGGCGTGCGCGGGGGCAAGGACCTCGAGGCCGAGCTGCCCATGGCCTTCGCCAACCGGGCCATGGAGCCGCGGCTGGACACGCTCTTCCTGGCCCCCGCGCCGGCCTACGCGCTGGTCTCCTCCTCGCTGGTGCGCGAGGTCAATGGGCTGGGCGGCGATCCCTCGGCATGGGTGCCCCCGCACGTGGCGCGTGCGCTGGCCGCGCGGCGCGCCGCGGGCGGTCCCAGGCCGGCGTAGGCTGCCCAGCACGGCCGGCGCGAGCCGGCCCCGGGAGGCAGGGCCATGCAGCAGGCGACGACGGCACACGACAGGCCCGGGCGGCGGCTGGGCATGCGCCTGCTGGCCATGGGCTTGCTTGGCACGGGCGTCCTGGGCACGGGCCTGCTGGGCACGGGCTCGCCGCCGGCGAGCGCTGCGCCGCGCCCGGCCAGCGTGGTGGTGGACTACGCCGACACCGGGTACGTGTGCCTGGACCCGATGTGGGCCAGCACGCGCCCCAACGACGAGCGCATGATCCTGTCGGTCTTCGAGGGCCTCGCGCGCATCGACGCGCAGTCGGGGCAGCCGGTGCCGGCGGCCGCCGAGCGCGGGGAGCGTGCGCCCGACGGCCGGTCCTGGACCGTCACGCTGCGCGCGGGCGCCTCGTGGACCGACGGCACGCCGCTGCGCGCGCAGGACTTCGTGCGCGCCTGGAAGCGCATCCTGGACCCGGCGCCGGACGCTGTCTCGCCCTGGCGGGCGCGCCTGCGGCCGCTGCGTGGCGTGGCGGCGATGCTGGACGCCGACCACGGGCGCCGCACGCTCGAGCGCATGGGCAAGCGGCTCTCCGACCTGCTGGCCAAGCGCAAGGAAGGCATCGACGCGCCCGAGCTGCGCGACCTGGTGCTGGCCGTGGGCCTGCGCTCGGTGGCCGGCCTCGAGGGCAACGCCACGCTGGCGCCCTTGCTGGCGTGGGGCGACAAGCGCCTCGTGCCGGCCAAGGCTGGCGAGGTGCTGGAGGCCCTCAAGGCCGAGCGCCGCGCGCGCAAGGCGCCCACCTTCGACGCCTACGATGCCTTCGGCGTGTCGCAGGGCGTGATCGCGCGCGACGAGCGCACGCTGGTGGTGGAGACCGAGCAGCCCGAGCCGTCGCTGCCCGCGCTGCTGGCCCGCGCCACCTTCGTGCCGCTGCCGGCCGCGCTGGCCGAGGCCAAGGCACTGGGCACCGACCCCTCCTCCTTCGTGGGCAACGGCCCCTGGCGCCTGCACCAGCGCGGCCCGGCGCCGGCGGGCAGCGGCCGCACGCCCTCGGTGGTGCACCTGCAGCGCAGCACCACCTACCGCGGGCCCTTCGAGGCCAAGGCCGACGAGCTGCGCTGCTGGACCGACGAGCCGGGCCCCGACGAGCTGCGGCGCTACCGGGCCGGCGAGGTGGGCTGGCTGGCCGCGCCGATGGAGGAGTGGAAGAAGGACGTGGAGGCGCTGCCCGGCTTCCGCACCCGGCCCACGCCGCGCGTGGTGCTGCTGCGCCTGCGCTGCGATGGCGCCCCCTTCGAGCGCCGCGAGGCGCGCCGCGCGCTGGCGCTGGCGGTGGACCGGCCGGCCCTTGCCAAGGCCCTGTGGCCGGCGGCCGACCCGGCCACGCGCCTGCTGCCGCCGGGCGCCTCTGGGGCCGGCCCGGGCGCGCGCGTGCTGGCGGCCGACAAGGCCGCGGCGCTGGCGTCGCTGGCCGCCGCAGGCTTCAAGCCCCCCGAGCGCGAGCCGGCCTTCGACCTGCGCTACGCCGAGGAGGACCAGGACCTCGGGGCCGTGGCCGGCCGGCTCTAGGCCGGCTGGGCGCGCATGCTGGGCGTGTCCGAGGCCTCGCGCCTGATCGAGACGCGCGCCGAGGTGCCGGGCCTGCTGCGGGCGGGGGCCTACACGGCCTTCCTCACCTCGCTGCAGGCCGACACCGGCGATGCGCTGGCGTGGCTCTCCACCTTCTCGGCCGCCCGCCCCGATGGGGGCGCGGGCTGGCGCGACGACGACTTCGAGGCGCTGCTGGCGGCAGCGCGCGACCCGGCGGCGGCGTTGCGCTCCGGCGTGCAGGCCGGCGGGGCCCTGGAGGCCCGGCTCGACCCGGCGGCGCGCGAGGCGCTGGCCCGGGCACGTGCCACGCCCGGCGAGGCGGCCCTCGAGGGCCTGCGAGCCGCCCTGCTCGGGCAGGCCGAGCAGCGGCTGCTGGAGGAGGCGGTGGCCATCCCGCTGGTGGTGCTCCGGCAGGCCGAGGTGCTGGGCCCCCTGACGGGGCTGGGCAGCGAGGCCGCGTGGGCGCAGCCGGGCTTCGAGGGCTGGCTGGGCGACCTGCGGCCGCGCTAGGCGCCGCCGCCGCGGCGTGCGTGTGCCGGGCGCAGGGCCCGTGTATCCTCCGGCCCGGACCGGAGCCCGCCCCCGCGCATGTACCGCACGCTGCTCGGGATCCTGGCCGCCTTCGCGGCCGCCCTGCTGGTGGTGGGCTTCACCTTCTCGGCCGCCAGCGAGGCGCCCGCCGACTACGCCTTCATCAACGGCACCGAGCCCAAGAGCCTGGACCCCGCCCTGATCACGGGCCAGCCCGAGGGGCGCATCGCCGACGCCATCTTCGAGGGCCTCACGCGGCGCAACACGGCCAGCCTCAAGCCCGAGCCGGGCGTGGCCTCCTCCTGGTCGCTCAGCGAGGACAAGCGCACGTGGACCTTCCGCCTGCGCCCCGAGGCGCGCTGGAGCGACGGCCGCCCGGTGACCGCCCACGACTTCGCCTGGTCCTGGCGGCGCATGCTCGAGCCGGCCCTGGGCGCCGAGTACGCCTACCTGCTGCACCTCGTGCGCGGCGCCGAGGCCTTCAACCTCTACGCGGCCAACGCCGAGGCCCTCGTCGGGCCGCGCGCGAAGGAGACGTTGCTGGACGGCCTCAAGCGCCTGCGGGCCGCCGGCGGCGCGCTGTCGCTGGAGGCCTGGCAGGCCTTCCTCTCGGCGGCCAAGGCGCAGGAGCACCTCAAGGGCTGTGCCGACCCGGCCGTGCTGGCCGCGCTCTCCGCACGAGAGGACCCGGTGCCGCCGGCCCTGCTCGAGGCGCTGGTGCCGGCGCTGGAGCGCGAGGGTGCGCGCCGGCGCGCCGAGCACGCGCGCGCCGTCGAGCGCCTGGGCCGTGACGAGGGCTTCTACGCGCGCGACGACCACACCTTCGTCGTCGAGCTCGTGGCGCCCACGCCCTACTTCCTCGAGCTCACCTGCTTCTACCCGCTCTACGCCGTGCCCCGCTGGGTGGTGCGCCCGCGCGACACAGGCGACGTGATCGCCGACGAGGACCAGGACTGGTTCCTGCCGGCCACGCTGGTGGGCAACGGGCCCTTCGCGGTCGAGTCCTGGCGCGTCAACGGCAAGATGCGGCTGGCGCGCAGCAGCACCTACTGGGGCCGCGAGCGCGTGCGCATGCGCTACGTGGACGTCTACCCCGTGGACAACGTGACCACGGCGCTCAACCTCTACCTCACGGGCGAGGTGGACTGGCTGCCCGGCCAGTACCCGCTGGACGTGGTGCAGGACCTCAAGAAGCGCCCCGACTTCTACGCGCATGCGGGCCTGAGCACGTACTTCTACCGCTTCAACTGCACCAAGCCGCCCTTCGATGACGTGCGCGTGCGCAAGGCGCTGTGCCTGGCCGTGGACCGCCAGGAGATCGTCGAGCACATCACGCAGCGTGGCGAGGTGCCGGCCACGCGCATCGTGCCCCCCGGGCTGGCCGGCTACGAGCCGCCGGCGTCGGGCATCGTGCACGACGTCGAGGCGGCGCGGCGCCTGCTGGCCGAGGCGGGCTATCCCGGGGGCAAGGGCTTCCCGGAGGTGAGCATCCTGCACAACACCAGCGAGGGCCACAAGAAGGTCGCGGAGTACCTCGCCGACCGCCTCGAGCGCACGCTGGGCATCCCGGTGTCGGCCTACAACAAGGAGTGGCAGGCCTACCAGGACGACATGCGCCTGCTGAAGTACGAGATCGCCCGCGCCGGGTGGATCGCCGACTACCCGGACCCCAACACCTTCCTGGACATGTGGGTGACCAACGGCGGCAACAACCAGACGGGCTGGAGCGACGCGCTCTACGACCGGCTCGTCACGGTGTGCGCCGACGTCGAGTCCTTCGTGCGCGCCGGGCCCGAGGACGTGATCGCGCGCCTCAAGGAGCCCGAGAAGGCCCGTGCGCTGGCGGCGGCCGTGGCCGCGGCCCCCGATGCGGCCGCACGCGCCGAGGCCGGCGTGCGCCTGCGCGCGCACCTGTTCCGGGAGGCCGAGGCCATCCTGTTCCAGGACGCCTTCCCGGTCATGCCGCTCTACTACTACGTGAACACGGGGCTGGTGCGGCCCTGGGTGCGCGAGTTCTACCGCGAGCTGCGGCTGCCCGACGGCAGCACGGCCCAGAACCTGCAGGACCTGCACCCCTTCCACGACGTGTGGGTGGATGCCCAGGACCGGGCCCGGGCGGGGGTGCGCTGAGATGCGCGAGATCCTGCTGCTGCTGGGCTTCCTGGCGCTGATCGTCAGCACCCTGTGGTGGCCGCGCCCGGTGCTGCGCACCGTGGGCGGGCTGCTGCTGGGCGCGCTGGTCACCGTCTTCGTCGCGCCCGCGCAGGGCCTGGCGCTGGGCTGCGCGTGGGGGGCGCCTGTGGCGCTGCTGGCCGGCTGGCTGCTGCCCGGCCGCGTGCACCGGCGCGTGTGCTTCATGGTGCTCACGCTGGGCCTGCTGGTCTACGTCACGACGCTGCTCATGTTCCTCGCGCCGGGCAACCCCTTCCGGCAGGAGAAGCAGGCCAACGAGCAGGTCGAGGCCGCGCTGCGCGAGAAGTACGGCGTGCCGGAGGACGCCACCGCCTTCTTCGGCATCTACATGCAGCGCCTGCTCACGGAGGGCTCGCTGGGCCCGTCGATCAAGAACCAGGGCCGCACCGTGGCCGAGCTGATCCTGCCGGCCTTCCCCGTGAGCCTGGCGCTGGGCATGACCGCGCTGGTGATCGCCACGGGGCTGGGCCTGTGGCTGGGCGTGCGCGCCGGCCTCAAGCCCGGGTCGCTGGCCGACCAGGGCAGCATGGCGCTGGCGATGGTCGGCATCTCGCTGCCGAACTTCGTGATCGGCTCGCTGCTGGTGATGGCCTTCGCCCTCGAGCTGGGCTGGCTGCCGGTGGCGGGCTGGGGCGGCTACCGCCACCTGCTGCTGCCGGCCCTGACGCTGGCACTGCCCTACGCGGCCTACATCGCGCGCCTGGCGCGCGGCGGCACCATCGAGGTGATGCAGCAGGACTTCATCCGCACGGCCCGCGCCAAGGGCCTGCCGGAGCGCGCCGTGGTGCTCAAGCACGCGCTCAAGGGCGCCATCCTGCCCGTGGTGTCGTTCCTGGGCCCGGCGGCGGCGGGCATCTTCACCGGTTCCTTCGTGGTGGAGAACCTCTTCGGCATCCCCGGCATGGGCCAGTGGTTCGTCAAGAGCGCCATCAACCGCGATTACTCGGTGGTGCTGGGCGCAGCGCTCATCTACTGCTCGCTGCTGACGGTCTTCAACCTGCTGGTGGACATGGCCTACGCGTGGCTCGACCCGCGCATCCGGGAGACGCTGTGAGCGCGGCCCCGTCCACGCCCCCCGGCCTGCCGCAGGCCTCCAGCCGCCTGCCCGAGGCGGGCACCAGCCTGGGTGCCGACGCCTGGCGGCGCCTCAAGCGCAACCGCGTGGCCATGGTGGGCCTCGTGGTGCTGGTGCTGGTCACGCTGGCCTGCTTCCTGCTGCCCCCGCTGCTGGACATGGACCCGCAGGCGGTGGACGCGCGCCGCGGCGCGCAGCCGCCGGGCGGCGAGCACCTGCGGGGCACCGACACGCTGGGCCGCGACTACCTCGCGCGCGTGCTGGTGGGCGGGCAGACCTCGCTGATGGTGGGGCTGGTGGCCACGCTGGTGTGCGTGCTGATCGGCACGCTCTACGGGGCCACGGCCGGCTACTACGGCGGGCGCCTCGACGAGCTGATGATGCGCTTCGTCGACTTCCTCTACGGCATCCCCTACATGTTCCTGGTGGTGCTGATCATGCTGCTGTTCGAGGACGAGGCGCGCGGCAACCCGCTGCCCGTGTTCCTGGCGCTGGGCGCCGTGCAGTGGCTCTCCATGGCGCGCATCGTGCGCGGCCAGGTGCTGGCGCTGCGCCACCAGGAGTTCGTGCTGGCCGCGCGCCTGACCGGGGCCAGCGACGCACGCATCATCCTGCGCCACATCCTGCCCAACGTGCTGGGCATCGTGATCATCTACGCCACGCTCACCGTGCCGGCCGTGATCATCCTCGAGTCGTTCCTCTCGTTCCTGGGCCTGGGCGTGGACCTCTCGTGGGGCCGCCTGGTGGCCGAGGCCGTGGCCGTGATCAACCCCGTGCGCTCCTACGGCTGGCTGCTGCTGTGGCCCTCGCTGGCGCTGGCGCTCACGCTCTTCTCGCTCAACTTCGTCGGCGACGGCCTGCGCGACGCCTTCGACCCCCGCAGCCGGAGGTAGCCCCGTGCAGCCGGCCCCGTCCCGACCCGAGACCGTGCTGGAGGTGCGGGGCCTCACCACCGAGTTCGTCACCGACGGCGGCCTCGTGCGCGCCGTCGACGGCGTCTCCTTCTCGCTGGCACGCGGCGAGGTGCTGGGCCTCGTGGGGGAGTCGGGCTGCGGCAAGAGCGTCACCAACCTCTCCATCCTGGGCCTGCTGCCGCGCCCGCAGGGGCGCGTGGTGGCCGGCGAGGTGCTGTTCGGCGGCCGCAACCTGCTGCAGGCCAGCGAGGCCGAGATGCGCGCCGTGCGCGGCAACCGCATCGCGATGGTGTTCCAGGACCCGATGACCTGCCTCAACCCCTACCTGACGGTGGAGGAGCAGTTGGCCGAGGTGGGACAGCTGCACCTGGGGCTCTCGCGGGCCTCGGCCGTGGAGCGCGCCGTGGGCCTGCTCACGCGCGTGGGCATCCCCGATGCCGCCGCGCGCATCCGCGCCTACCCGCACCAGTTCAGCGGCGGCATGCGCCAGCGCGTCATGATCGCCATGGCCCTGCTGTGCGATCCCGACGTGCTGGTGGCCGACGAGCCCACCACGGCGCTGGACGTGACCATCCAGGCGCAGATCCTGGACCTGCTGGCCAGCCTGCGGCGCGAGCGCGGCATGGCCGTGATCCTCGTCACGCACGACCTGGGCGTGGTGGCCGGCTCCTGCGACCGCGTGGTGGTCATGTACGCCGGGCGGGTGGTGGAGCAGGCGCCCACGCGCGAGCTCTTCGCGCAGCCCATGCACCCCTACACCGCGGCCCTGCTGGCCAGCGTGCCGCGCCTCTCGAGCCAGGCCCACGCCCGGCTGGCCAGCATCGGCGGGCTGCCGCCGCGGCTGGACCGCGGGCCCTTCACGGCCTGCACCTTCCTGCCGCGCTGCGCCCAGCGGCGCGCCGCCTGCGAGGCGGCCGAGCCGCCGCTGGAGCCGCGCGGCCGCGCGCGCGAGGCGCGCTGCGTGCTGCCGCCCGGGGAGGTGGCATGAGCGCCGGCGAGCCGCTGCTGTCGGTCCGCGACCTGCGCGTGCACTTCCCGCTGGAGGGCCGCACGGTACGGGCCGTGGACGGCGTCTCCTTCGAGCTGCCGGCGTGCTCCACCGTGGGGCTGGGGATCTCGCCCTCCAGCGCGATGCGGCGGCGGCTGGCCTCCACCATGGGGTCGGGCACGGGCACGGCCGAGAGCAGGGCCTGCGTGTAGGGGTGCTGGGGACGCGCGTAGAGGTCCTCGCGCGCGGCC
>JBJTIJ010000088.1:0-1296 GCA_046094945.1 Planctomycetia bacterium
CCCATCTGGTCGCTGAAGAAGACGGCCGCCGGGTCCAGGAAGGGCAGGATGCCCGTGCGGATGAGCTTCTCGGCCTGCTTCACCTGCAGCCCCGCCGTGATCACGCCCATGCGCACGCCGCCGCGCGCCAGCGCCTGCAGGAAGGCCAGCGCATCGGGCAGCGGCACCAAGCCCTGCTCCTTGGCGCGGTGGTAGGCCACCACGCCGGCGGCCACCAGCACGGCGGGGTTGCGCCCGCCCAGCGCCGCGGGGCCCAGGCGGTCCAGCAGGCGGTCGAGGTGGTGCTCGTAGTTGCTGCTGAACTCGGCCACCACCTCGGCCAGCTCGCCCACGCCCTCGTCCTCGCCCACCTGCAGGCCTGCCTCGCGCATGGCCCGGATGGCCTGGCGTCGTGCCGTCTCGGCAAACGCCGTCGTGCTGTAGAGCGTGTCGTCGAGGTCGAAGAGGACGATGTCGAGCAGCGGCGCGCGGGTCACGTCAGGATGCTACCGCCGCGGCGGGCTGCTCAGGGGCCCGGCGCGGGCTCGCAAGGCCCCCACCGGCCCGCGGGCACGGCCACATCCGCGGCTTGTGGGGCTGCCCGTGCGGGCACGGTTGCGGGTGCCGCGGCCGGCCGCAGGCCGGCTAGGCCCGCGCGATGACCGCGATCTCGACGCGTGCCCCCCGCGGCAGGGCGGCGGCCTGCGTGGTGACGCGCGCGGGGGCCGGGCTGGGCATGTGGCGCGCATAGACCTCGTTGCCCCGGCCGAAGTCCGCGAGGTCCGCCAGGAACACGTCGCAGCGCACGGCCGCTGCGAGGCTGCTGCCGGCCGCCTCGAGCACGGCAGCGAGGTTGGCGAAGACCTGCTCGGCCTCGCGCACCACGTCGCCGCCCCCCACCAGCTGGCCGCTGGCCGGGTCGAGGGCCACCTGCCCGGCCGTGAACACGAAGCCGCCGGCCACGATGGCCTGGCTGTAGGGGCCGATGGCGGCGGGGGCGCGCGGCGTGGCCACCGCGCGACGGTCGTGGATGGGCGTGCTCATGGACGGGCCTCCCCGGGAAGGTGGCAGGCGGTGGCGTGGCCGGCGGCGACCTCGCGCAGCACGGGGGCCTCCTGCGCGCAGCGGGCCTCGGCCCGCACGCAGCGGCTGCGGAAGGGGCAGCCGGCGTGCTCGACCGTGGGGCTGGGGATCTCGCCCTCCAGCGCGATGCGGCGGCGGCTGGCCTCCACCATGGGGTCGGGCACGGGCACGGCCGAGAGCAGGGCCTGCGTGTAGGGGTGCTGGGGACGCGCGTAGAGGTCCTCGCGCGCGGCC
>JBJTIJ010000089.1:0-1964 GCA_046094945.1 Planctomycetia bacterium
GCCTGCGGGCGGCCCGCCTGCGGGCGGCACTGTAGTGGGCTGCACTGTCGTGGGCTGCACTGTCGTGGGCTGCACTGTCGTGGGCGCCTGCTCGCGGAAGCCCTTGAGCAGGCGCCAGCCCAGGAAGGCCAGCAGTGCGCAGCCCACGGCGTAGGGCCACAGCGGCTCCTCGCGCAGGCGCAGCACGTGGCGCCGGTAGAACCACAGCACCCACACGTTGGCGGCCAGGAACAGCAGCGTCTTGCCGCCGGCGCGGCCGCTCTCGGGCCGCAGGGCGTCCACCTGGGCCTCCTGGACCAGCCCGGCGGCCTGGCGCGACAGCGCCTGCTTCTCCACCGCCTGCATGCGCACGCTGTTGGCCACGATGGCCTCGCGGCCCCACAGCATGGCCAGCACGTTGAGCGGGAACACGGCCAGCGAGGCCGTGGCGTGCAGCAGCAGGCCCAGCAGGCCGCTCGCGGCCCCGCCGCCGAGGATGGCCGCGCCCACCGCGCTGAGCATGGCGAAGCACAGCATGGGGAAGGCACGGCCCTTCATCCAGGCGCGCCGCAGCACCTGCGTGTCCTCGATGCCGGCCGTGGGGCCGGTCTGCTGGATCCACTTCATGCTGCCGATGAAGTGCGTGACGAGGATCGAGTGCACGAGGCAGCAGAAGACGGCCGCGAACAGGCCCAGCGTCTTGTGCGCCTCGGGCGTCACCGGCCCCTCGGGCGAGGAGACCACGCCCAGCACGGCCGTGACGGCCAGCACCACGAGGTTCCAGAGTGCCAGTCCGGAGTAGAGGCCGCGCATGGCCGCATCCTGCGCGAGCCGCCCGCGTGCGCAAGCCGGGGCCGGTCCGGGCGCGGTCCCGGCGCGTGCATGGGGCCTGCACGGTGCCTGCACGGCGCGTGCACGGCACGCGCACCGTGCGGGGTGGGGGCCTGCCCTGCCCCCAACGCAAGCGGGCGCGCCCGCGGCTGCGGACGCGCCCGGCAGGGGCCGCGCGCGGGGGCGCGCGGCGTGGGGCAGGACGCCCTACTTGGGCTCGACGGGCGCCGGCGCGGGCTCCTCGCCCGGCAGCTCCTCCTGCGGCGTCACGGCGGGGGCCGGCTTGGGCGCGCCCGGCTCGCTGACGTGGCCCTCCTGGTCGGTCGTGACGTGGAAGGCCTTGAGCGTGACCGCGCCCTCGGGCTTGAAGACGATCACCATGGGCTCCACCTTCGTGGACATCAGCTCGGCGAAGCCCATCTTCCAGCTCACGACCTTGCCCGACTCGTCCTTCTTGCCGGTGGTCTCGACGATCGTGCCGGGCACCGAGATCGAGAAGGTCATCGAGAGCTCGCCCATCATGGGCTCGAGCATGGGCTTGAACATCTCCATCTGCGCCGCGGCCTCCTCGCCGCCGCCCTCGGCGCCGCCCGGCAGGTCGCGCTGGCGGGTGAGCTTCCAGAGGCCGTCGCCGGCCTGCTCGAGCTTGGTGGTGTGCATGGTGTCCATGCCCGAGCGGAACCAGTCCTCGAGCGTGGCGAACTTGATCTTGGCCTCGAAGCCCTTGAGCTTCTTCTCGGCGTCATCGATGGGGGTGGCCGAGACCACCTCGAGGCCCTTGCGGCCGGCCAGCTGCTTCTTCATCTCCTCGATGTCGAGCTTCTCCTCCAGCTCCTTGGCGGGGTCCTCCTGCTCCTGGCCCTCGGCGGCGGGCGGCTGCATGCCCTTGAACATGGCCATGAGCTCTTCCATCTTGCCCATGTCCATGACCATCTTCATGTTCACCGTGCCGCTGCCGTCCTTGGAGACGGACACCGACTGGTCCAGCTTCATGCAGCCGGGCAGGAGGCACAGGGTGGCGGCCAGCACGGCCACGCTCAGGCGCTGGAGGAGGGACGGACGCGACATGGGAGGCTCCGGGGCCGGGATGGCCGATCGGGAGACTGTACCCACCTGCCTGCCGGCGGGGCTGCCCTGCGCCAGCGGGGTGGCGG
>JBJTIJ010000090.1:0-5526 GCA_046094945.1 Planctomycetia bacterium
GTCCAGGTGCACCTCCAGCGCGAAGCGCGGCTGCGGGGTGCCGTGGCCGCGCTTGGGGCCGCAGGGCGGCTTGTTGGTGAAGGTGCGCACGCCGTCGAAGCGGTACGTGGGCACCTGGTAGGTGACCGTCTGCAGCGCACCCGTGTAGTAGGTGCTGGCCACGCCGTAGGAGCCGTAGGCGCCGCCGTCCAGCAGGCTCTGGAAGTGCAGGCCCGTGATCTTGCCGTCCTTGGTCAGGCCCATGCGGGCCTTCATCAGCACGGGGTGGCGGCCGCGGTGGCAGTAGAAGACTTCCTCGCGCGTGAGCGTGACCTTCACCGGGCGGTTGGTCATGCGGCTCAGCTGCGCCGCCACCAGCTCGTGGTTGAAGGGGTCGCTCTTGCCGCCGAAGCCGCCGCCGTTGGGGCAGGCCACCACGCGGATGCGGCTGGGCGGCATCTGCAGCACCTTGGCCAGCGAGCGGTGCAGGTAGTGCGGCGTCTGCGTCGAGGACCACACCGTCAGGCGCCCGTCGGGCTCCTGCCAGGCCAGCGTGGCGTGCTGCTCCATGGGCAGGTGCGTGTTGCCCTCGAAGAAGTAGGTGTCCTCGAGCACCAGGTCGCTCTTGGCCAGCGCGCCGTCCACGTCGCCGAACTGCATCGAGACGCGCTTGTGCACGTTGCCGTCGTCGCCATAGTCGTGCAGCGGCGGCACCTGGTTCTTGATCGCCTCCTCCGGGTCGAACACCGGGGTGAGCTTCTCGTAGGTGACCTTGATGCGCTGGATGGCCTCGAAGGCCGTCTCCTCGTCCACCGCGGCCACGGCCGCCACGGGGTCGCCCACGAAGCGCACCACGTCGGGGCACAGCGCGTGCTCGTCCTGCGAGACGGGCAGGATGCCGAAGGGGATGGGCAGCGCCTTGCCCGTGAGCACGGCCTTCACGCCCGGCAGCGCCTCGGCAGCCGAGGTGTCGATGCTCACGATGCGCGCGTAGGCCACGTCGCTGCGCAGGATCTTGGCCGTGAGCATGCGCGGCAGCACGAGGTCGTCGGCAAAGCGCGTCTGCCCCGTCACCTTCATCATGCCGTCCACCTTGCGGTAGGCGGTGCCCACGAGGCGGCGCGCCTTGCGGGCCGGCCCGGGCTGTGCGGGCGACCCAGGCTGTCCGGGCTGCGCGGGCTCAGCCATGGCGGCAGCCCTCGCCGTGCACGTGCGGCGCGCCGGCGCCGCCCGCCGGGCCCTCGAACGGGCTGGCCGGGTGCTCGCCGCGCAGCGTGCCAGCGGCCCACTCGATGGCCTCGTAGATCTTCAGGTAGCCCGTGCAGCGGCACAGGTTGCCGCCCAGCTCTTCCTTGAGCGTGTCGCGCGAGGGCGCAGGGTCGTGGTCGAGCAGCGCCTTGGCGGCCAGCAGGAAGCCGGGCGTGCAGTAGCCGCACTGCGCGGCGCCCAGGTCGGCGAAGGCCACCTGCAGCGGGTGCGGGCCGGCGGAGGTGGCCAGGCCCTCGACGGTCTGGATGCGCGCGCCCTCGCACTCCAGGCCCAGCACGAGGCACGAGAGCACGGGCTGGCCGTCGAGCAGCACCGTGCAGGTGCCGCACTCGCCCAGCTCGCAGCCGTGCTTGGTGCCCGTGAGGGCCATGTCCTCGCGCAGCACCTCCAGCAGCGTCTTGTGCGGCGCGAAGGCCACCTCCTGCTGCTCGCCGTTGACGTCGAGCACGAGGTGCACCTTGGCACGGCCGGGCGGCGGCTCGGGCGGCGCAGGGGGGATCGTGGGCTCGGCCATGCGCGTGAGGTCGCTCCCGCAGGGACGCGTAGGCTAGCGCCTCGCCCCCACGGCTTCCACGCCCGACCGGAGTCCCCATGCGCCTGACCCGCCCGCTGCTGGACCGTCTCGCCCGCCGCGGCACGCCGCGCCGGCGCCTCGCACGGGCCGGCCTGCCGCTCGTGAGCCTCGTCCTCGCCAGCCTCGTGCTCGCCAGCCTCGTGCTGGCCGGCTGCGGCGACTGCGACTGCGAGCAGCACCGCGCCGAGGGCGCGGCCAAGGCCACGGCACAGGCGCCCGCCGCGGCGCCCGCGCCGTCGCCCTCCGCCGCCGGCCCGGCCGCGGGCGCGGCGGCCGGCGCGGCAGCCGAGCCCACGCCGCCCGTGGTGGCCACGCGCTGGCGCGGCGAGGGGGCCACGCTGGAGTTCTCGGCCTGGCGCATGCGCTGCGCCGGCTGCGAGAAGAAGGTCGAGGACACGCTCAAGGCCCTGCCGGGGGTCACCGACGCGCTGGCCACGCATGCCGACAGCAAGGTGGTGGTGACGCTGGCCGAGCCGGGCCTGCGCGCCTCGCTGCCGGCCCAGATCGCCGCGGCGCTGGCGGCGCAGGGCTTCGAGGTGCTGGGCAAGTGAGGCGCGGGGGCCCGCGACCTGCGTCGCGGGCCGGGGAGGGTCGCGCGTGACGATCTACTGCGTGGGGCGCAACTACGCGGCGCACGCACGCGAGATGGGCGCACGGCCCGCCGCCGCCGGCGAGGAGCCGGTGGTGTTCCTCAAGCCCGGCACGGCGCGCGTGGACGCGCCCGGCCCCATCGTGGTGCCCGCCGGCATCGGCGAGCTGCACCACGAGGTGGAGGTGGTGCTGCGCATCGGGCCCGGCGGCGTGCCCGACGCGCTGGCGCTGGGCCTGGACCTCACCGACCGCACGCGCCAGGCCGCGGCCAAGCAGGCCGGCCTGCCGTGGGCCGCGGCCAAGGGCTTCCGCGGCTCGGCCGCGCTGGGCCCGTGGGTGGCGCTCGCCGCCGCCCCGCCGCTGGACCGCCTGCGCTTCACGCTGCGCGTGGACGGCGCGCTGCGCCAGCAAGGCGACACGCGCGACATGCTGCACCCGGTGCCGGCCCTGCTGGCCTGGCTCGAGCGCTGGTTCGGGCTGGCCCCCGGCGACCTCGTCTTCACCGGCACGCCCGAGGGCGTGGGCCCGCTGGCGCCCGGCGCGCGCCTCGAGCTCGAGCTGGAGGGCGTGCCGGCGGCGCGCGCGCACTTCACGCTCGCCACCCCCGGCTTGGCCTAGCGCGATGCTGCCCGACCTGACCTTCCTGCTGGCGGTGCTGCTGGGGCTGGGCGCGCTGGGCCCCGGCCCGCACACGCCGCTGCTGGCCTTCGGCGGCACGGCCGCGCTCACGCTGGTGGCGCTGGCGCTGTGCGGCATCCTGCGCGAGCGGGCGCTGCGCGCGCTGGAGGCCGGCGAGGCCCCCGAGGTGGCGCTGGGCCGCGCCACGCTGCTGCCGCTGCAGGCGCTGCTGGCCTGGTGGGCGGCGCTCACCTTCCTGGGCTACGGCGCGGCCGTCTACGCGCTGCTGCCGGCCACCTGGGCGCTGGCGCGCTACCCGCTGCTCTTCGCGCCCATGGTGGTGGCCTTCGCCGGCGCCTGGGCGGCGCGCGCGCGCATCGAGGCGGCGGTGGCCACGCGGCTGGGCCGCACGGTGGCCCACCCGAGCGCCGGCTCCGCCGTGCGCGCGGGCCTGCGGCGCAACGCGCTGGCCTTGGTGCCGCTGGCCATCCTGCTGGGCGTGCTGGAGGGCCTGGACCTCGCCGCCACGCTGGGCGTGCCGGGCTGTGCCGCCGCGCGCGCGCTGATGGAGGACCTGCCGCAGTTCCGCGTGCTGCTCGAGTTCGGGCTCTTCGCGCTGCTGGCCTGGTCGCTGCCCTGGCTCATGGCGCGCATGCTGCCCAGCGAGCCCTTCCCCGCCGGGCCCGTGCGCGAGCGGCTCGAGCGGCTGGCGCAGTCGCTGCAGGTGCGCTACCGCGAGATGCGCCTGTGGAAGACGGGCGGGCGCGGCGTCAACGCCATGGTGGTGGGCCTCACGCCGCGCTCGCGGCGCATCTTCGTCAGCGACGGCCTGCTGCAGGCGCTGCCGCTGCCCGAGGTGGAGGCCGTCTTCTGCCACGAGGCGGGGCACGTGCGCCGCTGGCACCTGCCGTGGTTCCTGGCCATCACGGCCGTGCTCTCGCTGGCCTTCGTGGTGCTCGACGAGCCGCTGGCGGTGGCCGGCCTGCCCGAGGGCCTGGGCCGCAGCCTGCTGCACCTGGCCGTGCTGTGGTTCGTGGTGCTGGGCACCATCTCGCGCCACTTCGAGCGCGAGAGCGACGTGGAGGGCGGGCTGCACGCCGCGCGCCTGGACCCCGACGCCCCGCCGCTGGAGCTGCCCGGCCTGCCGGCACCGCTGCCGGCGGGCGCGGCGCGCATGGTGGGCGCGCTCAAGCGCATCGAGATGCTGCTGGGCAACGTGCACAGCCACCGCCACGGCACGCCCGCCGACCGCGCGGCCTACGTGGCCTGGCACGCCACCAGCGAGCAGGTGCGCACGCGCTTCGCGCGCAGCGCCCTGCGCCTGCGCTGGGGCATCGTGGCCAGCGGCGTGCTGCTGGCGGGCGTGTCGCTGCTGCGCCTGCCGGCCGACCTCGAGCTGGCGCGCGCCAGCGGCGACCTGCGCACGGCCCGCGAGGCCCACGAGCGGGCGTGGAACGCCTACGGCAAGCCCGAGGCGGCCGCCGCCTGGCAGGAGGCGCAGGCCGCCTACCAGCGCGCCGCCGACCGGCTCGAGGCCAGCGAGCGCGTGCGCGCGGCCGCCGAGGCCCCGCTGGCCTGGCTGGGCGTGGCCGACACGGCGCTGCGCGGCGTGGGCGACCTCGTGGTGGCGCGCCACGGCTTCGAGCAGGTGCTGGCGGGCCTGCCCAACTCGCTGCTGGCCGAGTCCGTCCGCCGCCGGCTGGCCTTCGAGTCGCACGTCGACCTGGGCCGCATCGCGCTGCGCGAGGGCCGCATGCAGGAGGCTGCGCAGTGGGCCCAGCGCGCCGCCCGCGGCCTGTGGGCCACCGAGGGCCCCGACGGCGCGCTGGCGCGCGCGCGCCTGCGCCTGCTGGAGGGCACCTTCGCGCTGGCCAAGGGCGACCGCGCCGGCGGCACGGCCATCCTGCGCGACCTGCTGGGCCGCACCGGCAGCGAGGACGAGTGGGTCGAGCTGCGCCGCGACGCCGCCGACGAGCTCACGCGCTGGACCGCGCCGCGCTGACCGCCCGCCCCGCGCCACCACCGATCGTGCAAGCACAAGGTGCCCGGATAACTGGTGCCTGACCCACTTCCATCACCCGCCGACGCCCCGCATAGTGGGTGCCTGACCCACTTCCACCGGGCGGATAACGAGTGCCTGACCCCCTTCCACCGGGCAGCACCTGCCTGCCCTCGGTCCCGGCAGGCCGGTGAATCTGGGTCAGGCACCCGTTACTCGTGCGCCCGTCGCTCGACCCGTCAACGACGCGCGGCGGCACACCGCCGTCGCGCACCGCCGTCGCGCACCTTGGCACGCGGTGAATCTGGGTCAGGCACCAGGTATCCGGCACGCGTGATCCGGGCGGGTGTTGCTCGGGATGCGCGGGTGGGGAAGGCGCTAGGGCGCGCTGCGGCCGGGCAGGGGCGTCACGGACACGGTCGAGGCGCCGGGCCCGGCGTAGAGGGTGCGCAGGGAGCCGTCCTGCCAGCGCAGGCCGTGGGCGGGCCGGGGCGGC
>JBJTIJ010000091.1:0-1693 GCA_046094945.1 Planctomycetia bacterium
AGCCCGCACACCGGCACCACCGAGGCGAAACGCTCCGGCGCCAGCAGGCCCAGCCACCACGCCCCCATGCCGCCCATCGACAGGCCCGTGACGTGCACGCGCGCCGGGTCGGCCCCGAGGCGGCCGGCCGCCTCGTCGAGCCGCTCGAGCTTGCGGCTCTCGCGCGGGCGCAGCCAGAACAGGCCGTCGCGGGGCAGGCCCTGCACCTCGACGGCCTCCGTGCCCGTCACCGGCACCTCGCGCAGCTCCTTCCAGCCCGCAGCCGTCCACTGGCTGAGCACGTAGGTGGTGCCCGCCTCCAGGTGCAGCGCCGGCTTCACCTCGTGGGTGTCGGGGCTGGCCTGCGGCGGGCTGGTGTCGGCCAGCCACGCCGCCGTGGGCTCGCCCGTGCCCGGCAGGCGCGTGAGGCTGCCGTCGGGGTGCAGCAGCAGCGGGGCCGCCGCGGCCTTCACGTCCTTGCCGTCGTGGACGGCCGGCAGGTAGAGGATGCCGCGGGCGCCGCCGCGGCCCATGTTGGTGAACACGGCCAGCGGGCCGTCGCGCACCTGCCCGGGCGCGGCCCAGTGGATGGGCTTCCACTCGCCGCCGTTGAACACGCACAGGTAGGCGAAGCGCTCGGCCCAGGCCACGGCCGGGTCCAGCAGCACGCTCACGTCGCTGGTGGGCCCGTACTGGTCGGTGACGTCGATGCACGCCTTGCTGGCCAGGAAGCGCGTGGGCGCCTCGCGGCCCGGCGGCAGCAGGAAGGGCAGGCTGTCGCGCTGCAGGCTGAAGGTCTTGCGGAACACCTTGGCGGCATGCGCCTGCGCCAGGTCGCGCCCGCGGCCCTGCGCGTCCAGCAGCACGTTCCACGCGTGGTTGTTGTCGCTGTGGGCCCACCACGGCGTGTAGTCGGCGGCGGTGGCCAGGCCCAGCGCGCGCGCGGCGTAGGTGGTGAGGTTGGTCATGTCCTCGCAGCGCCCCTGCTTGCTGCGCGACATCTCGGCGTAGCCCTGGTCGGTGGGGTGCAGGTAGTAGCGCTCGTTGAAGGTGATGCGCGTGCCGACGTCGGCGTTGGCGAAGCGCCACACCACGTCGGGGTCGGCCAGGTCGCCCCCCACCGCCGGCGTGGCGCCGAAGCGCTCGCGCATGGCCTTCATCCACGGCTCGGCCGGCTCCTCGCTGCCGCGGTAGGGCAGCACGTACTCCAGGAAGGTGGGGAACGACACGCGCCGCGCCTCCGGGGTGGCGCGCCACGTGGCCAGCGCCGCCTCCACGTGCTCGACGAGGAAGGCGGCCGTGAGCGTCTCGAGGTCCAGCACGATGTGGTCGCGCGCGAAGTCGATCGTGCCGTGCTGCTTCTCCAGCGCCTCGTAGGCCTGCAGCGCGCGCTCGAAGTCGGGGTAGGCCAGCGGGTCGTACTCGAGCAGCGTGCCCTTGGCGTCCTTGAGCGCCGTCACGATGTAGCCCTTGCCGGGCATGTTCGCGACCAGGAAGCGCGCCGCCTCCAGCCACTGCGCATCCTGCGTGGCGGCGTGCGCCAGGAAGCGCTCCAGCTGCTCGCGGTTCTGCCCGGCCTCCTGCAGCGCGGCCTCGACCTGCGGCGGGTGCGCGACCTCGCCCGCCTGCACGGCCCCTGCGGGGGCAAGCAGGCCGCCGGCCAGCAGCAGGCCACCTGCACCCAGCAGCCCACCCGCACCCAGCAGCCCACCTG
>JBJTIJ010000092.1:0-6921 GCA_046094945.1 Planctomycetia bacterium
CCCCTGTTGCCCGCACCCGAGGTGCCGATGCCCGCGACCGACCTGCTGCCCGAGCCCGCCGGCGTGCTGGCCTTCGGCCCGCACCCCGACGACGTCGAGCTGTGCGCCGGCGGCTGGATGCTGCTGCTCAAGCGCGCCGGCGAGCGCGTGGTGGTGGTGGACGCCACGCGCGGCGAGGCCGGCTCGCGCGGCACGCCGGCCTCGCGCGAGCGCGAGACGGCGGCAGCCAGCGCGCTCATGGGGCTGGCGGCGCGCGAGAACCTCGGCCTGCCCGACACGCGCGTGGCCCCCACCGAGCAGGCGCTGGAGGCGGTCACGGCCGCCATCCGCCGCTGGCGCCCGCGCATCGTGCTCTCGCCCTGCCTCGAAGACCGCCACCCCGACCACGTGGCGCTGGCCGAGATCGTGCGCCGTGCCTACTACCTCGCCACCATCGGCAAGGCGGCCGGCGGCGGCCTGCCGGCGCACCGGCCCGACGCGCTGGTGGAGTACTTCGGGCACCTGGAGCCCGCGCCCTCCTTCGTGGTGGACATCAGCGCGGTGTGGGCCGAGCGCATGCAGCTGGCCGCCTGCTACGCCTCGCAGCTGGGGCTGGACGGGCAGGCCGGGCCCGTGACGAACATCGCCGCGCCTGACTTCGCGCGCCGCCTCGAGGCGCGCTACGCCTACTGGGGCGCGCGCATCGGCGCCACGCACGGCGAGCCCTACCGCGTAGACCGCGTGCTGGCGCTGGACGACCCGCTGGCCGCGCTGCGCAAGCGCGGGCACGCGGTGCTGTGAGCCGCGCATGAAGGTCGGCATCGTCTGCTACCCCACCTTCGGCGGCTCGGGCGTGGTGGCCACCGAGCTGGCGCGAGGGCTGGCCGGCCGCGAGCACGAGGTGCACCTGTTCTCGTACGCGCCGCCGGCGCGCCTGCCCGACCTGCCCGGCCGCATCACCTTCCACGAGGTGGAGGTGAGCACCTACCCGCTGTTCCGCTACCCGCCCTACGAGGTGGCGCTGGCCTCGCGCCTGACCGAGACGGCCGAGGAGGCGGGGCTGGACCTCGTGCACGTGCACTACGCCATCCCCCACGCGCTGGCTGCGCTGCTGGTGAAGGACATCCTCGCGCCGCGCGCGCTGCCGGTGGTGACCACGCTGCACGGCACCGACATCACCGTCGTGGGCCAGGACCGCAGCTACCGGCGCGTCACCGAGCACGCACTCACGCGCTCGGACGCGGTGACGGCCGTCAGCGGCTGGCTGCGCGACGAGACGCTCAAGGTCTTCGGCTGCACGCGCACCATCGACGTGGTGCCCAACTTCGTGGACACCGAGCGCTTCCAGCCGCGCGCGCCCGGGCTGGAGGGCGACCTGCGGCGCAAGGCGTGGGCGGCGCCGCACGAGGCCCTGCTGGTGCACGTGGGCAACTTCCGCCCGGTCAAGCGCGCGCGGCGCGTGGTGGAGGCCTTCGCGCAGGTGCAGGCCGCGCGGCCCGGGCGCCTGCTGATGGTGGGCGACGGGCCCGAGCGGGCCGAGTGCGAGGCGCTGGCGCGCACGCTGCGCGTGCACGAGCGCGTGCGCTTCCTGGGCTCGACGGCGCGCATCGAGGACCTGCTGCCGCTGGCCGACCTGCTGCTGCTGCCCAGCGAGCACGAGTCCTTCGGCCTATCGGCGCTCGAGGCCATGGCCTGCGGCGTGGTGCCGGTGGCCTCGCGCGCCGGCGGCCTGCCCGAGGTGGTGGACGACGGCAGCAGCGGCCTGCTGGTGGAGGGCGGCGAGTCGGCGGCCATGGCTGCCGCGGCCCTCGCCCTGCTGGAGGACGCGCCCCGGCGCGCGGCCATGGCGGCGGCGGCGCGCCGCGCGGCCGTCGAGCGCTTCAGCCCGGAGCGCGCGCTGGATCGCTACGAGGCCATCTACGCGCGCGTGGTGGGCGCACCCAGCGGCCCGGCGTAGCATCGGCGCATGCCCCCGCGCGACCGCGCCCTGGACGCCTACCTCGCCGAGGTGCGCAAGCACCCGCTGCTGACGCCCGCCGAGGAGGTGGAGCTGGCCCGGCGCATCCAGGCCCATGGCGAGGTGAGCGACACGGCGCATGCCGAGGCCTTCGAGGCCAAGGAGCGGCTCGAGCAGTGCAACCTGCGGCTGGTGATCGCCGTGGCCAAGCGCTACCTGCACCGCGGCATGCCGCTGCCCGACCTCATCGAGGAGGGCAACATCGGCCTGATGCACGCGGCCGGCAAGTTCGACCCCACGGTGGGCGTGCGCTTCAGCACCTACGCCGTGTGGTGGATCAAGCAGTCCATCCGCCGCGCCATCAGCAACAAGGTCAAGACGGTGCGCGTGCCGGCCTACATGGCCGAGGAGTTCGCGCGCTGGCGCCAGCACGCGCTGGCCTTCGAGCGCAAGCACGGCCGCTCCCCCACCGAGGAGGAGATGGTGGCCGCCATGCAGCCGCCGGCCGGGCGCAAGCGCATGCTGCTGCGCCTGTGGCGCGGCGGGGCCGGCGCCACGCCCACCGTCTCGCTCGACTTGCTGTTCGAGACGGCCGGCAGCGCGCTGGAGGGCCACGGCGACAGCGGCCGGCCCGACCTGATCGAGTTCCCGGCCTGGGAGCAGGACGTGCTCCACCGCCACATCGACGGCCTGCCGCCGCGCGTGGCCGAGGTGATCCGCCTGCGCTTCGGCCTGCTGGGCGAGCCGCTCTCGCTGCGCGACGTGGGCGCGCAGCTCAAGCTCTCGCGCGAGGGCGCGCGCAAGCTCGAGCTGCGCGGCCTCGAGCTGCTGCGCGAGATGATCGAGACGCCCGCCGCGCGCCGCAAGCCCCCCGCCCGCAAGAAGGCCGCGCGCGCCCCGCGGGCCCGCAAGGGCTCGTGAGCGCGCCGGTGCCGGTGGACCGGTCGGTGGCCGGGCCGGCCGCCGGGCCGGGCGTGCACGTGCCGCACGCCTATGCGCACTTCCCCTACTGCGCGCAGAAGTGCCCGTACTGCGACTTCAACTCGCACGCGGGCCGCGAGCGCGAGATGGAGGCCTACGTCGACGCCCTGCTGGCCGAGGCGCAGGCGCGCGCCGCCGGCAGCCAGCCGCGCACGCTGTTCGTGGGCGGCGGCACGCCCACGCACGCGCCCGCGCCGCTGCTGGAGCGCATGCTGTGCGGGCTGCGCCGCGTGCTGGGCGACGCGCAGCTGGTGGAGTTCACCGTCGAGGCCAACCCCGGCTCGCTCACGCCCGAGAAGGTGGCGGCGCTGGCCGCCGCCGGCGTGGGCCGCGTCTCGCTGGGCGCGCAGTCCTTCGCGGCCCCCACGCTGGAGCGGCTGGGCCGCTGGCACCAGCCCGGCGACACGCGCCGCAGCGTCGCCCTGCTGCGCGCGGGCGGCATCGCACGCGTCTCGGTGGACTTGATCATGGCCGTGCCCGGCCAGGGGCTCGACGAGCAGGCGCACGACGTGGAGCAGGCCGTCGCGCTGGGCACCGACCACGTCAGCGCCTACGTGCTCACCTACGAGGAGGGCACGCCCTTCACGCGCTGGATGCGCGAGGGGCGCCTGCCGCCGCCGGACGACGAGCGCGAGGCCGCCCACCAAGACCTCGTGCGCCAGCGCCTGGCGGCCGCGGGCCTGCTGCCCTACGAGGTGAGCAACTACGCGCGCGCCGGCGCGCAGTGCCAGCACAACCTCGGCTACTGGCGCAACGCCGACTGGTGGGGCCTGGGCGCCGGCGCGCACGGCCACCTTGCCGGCCGGCGCTGGAAGAACGTGAGCGACCCCGCCAAGTACATGCAGGCCCTCGCCGCGCAGGGCCACGCCGAGGAGTGGGCCGAGGCCACGGACGCGCGCACGCGCCTGTTCGACACGCTGATGATGGGCCTGCGCCTGGTGGAGGGCGTGGACCTCGACCTCGCCTGCGCGCGCACGGGGCTCGATGCGCGCGTCGAGCACGCGCGCCTCGTGCCCACCGCGCGCGGGCTCGACTTCGCCTCGTACGTGGCGCGCGCGTTCCTGTAGCGCGCGCCGTGGCTGGGCGTGCGACGCCCAGGGCGAACGCCTCGCGCGAGCGCCTAGAGCGACTGGACGAACTTGCGGCCGTCGGCCGACAGCGAGTAGTAGCCGCGGCGCGAGCCCTCGGTGAGGAACTTGATCTTGCGCTTGAGCAGGCCGAGCGTGTTGCTCAGGTTCTTGGGCACCTCGAGGCCCAGCTGGCGGAAGCACCACACGATGTCGGTGCTGTTCACCTCGTGCTTGCCCTGCGCCATCTGCAGGTAGCCGATGAAGAGCACGATGCGGTCCTGGATCGCGCCGCGGCCGCCGCGCACGGGGCGGGCCGCCACCCAGGCGTCCGGCGTCTCGCCCGTGGCCGTCGCGCGGCCCGTGGCCTCGCGGCTTGCCGACTCGCGGCCCTGGCTGCTGCCGGCGCCGGCGCCCGCGCTGCCGGCGGCGGCCTGCGGGGCCTGCCCGATGGCGCGCTGGATGATCGACTGGAAGCGCTCGAGCTGCTGGGCGACGAACTCCTCGCTGCCGGCGAACTCGAGGTGTGCGCCCTCCCCGGAGAAGCGGAACACGGCGTTACCAGTGGGCTCCATTGCAACCTCCCAGGCCAAGCCGCCGACCGGTGTCATGCGCCCACCCGGGTAGGGCGTAGCGCCGAGACGACATGGGCGCACCATGCTAGCCTCACGTCACCGAGGGCGGGAGCCCGGGCGGTGGGCGGCCAGAGAGGGCAGGTCGGTGCCGGGCGCCCCCGCGTGAGGGATCGCGTGCGGGAGAAAAGGTGAGCACCCTGGACGAGACAAGCCGCAGCCCGGGAAGGCCCTCGCGGCCCCCTGCGCGCCCATGGCCGTGGGCCGCGGGACCTAGGGACCGATCGTGGGCCGTCCGGGTGCGGCCCGCCGCGGCTGGGGCGCCTGGCGCGGGGCCTACCTTTCGCCCAGCGCGGGGCCTGTGCGGCGGCCTGGGGAGGCAGCAAGGGACCTTGCGCGCCGGCCTTGCACAGGGGCCCCGCGCGGCCGTCTTGCGCCCAGTGCGCGCGCGTTCCCTCCCCCACCCGGGAAGCCATGATCTCGCCGGGGGGCCCGATGCGCCGGCCTCCGGCCGTGTACAACCCTGATACGAAATCCGGCGCGCAGCCCAGGAGAGAAGCCAATGCCCGCCAAGGTCACGAATGTGTGGATGAGCGCCAGCGCCCTCGCGCACGTGCTCGCCGCCACCGGCCCGAACAAGACCGAGGAGCCGTGCGGCCTCCTTCTGGGCTACCGCGTGGCGCTGGGCGCCGAGGTGCTCGAGGCCGTCTCGGTGCGCAACGCGCACCAGACCCCGGCACGAGCCTTTCGTATGGAAACCGAAGACCTGCTCGTGGCCGGCAGGGCGGGCCGCGCAAAGGGCCTGGACATCGTCGGCATATGGCATGGCCACCTGCAAGGCCCAGCCTGGCCAGGCGAGCTCGACCTCGAGCAGATGCACGACTGGCAAGCGCTCAATCCGCAATCGGTATGGATCGTGGTGGGCAAGGGCAGCACGGGCCGGCAGATGGTGCGCGCCTTCCGGCTCGGGCGCACGCGGCCCAAGAAGGTACGCCTGCAAGTGCTCAAGCGTGCGCGCGGCTCGGCCATGCCGCGCCCGGCCGCGCCGCCTGCTCCCCCACGCGTGATGACGCCGGATGCAGGCGAGGCCGACCTCGGCGGGCAGCCCCTGTCCTCGCCGCTGCTGCACTCGCGCGCCGCCGCACTGTCGCCCGCTCCCGTGCGCAGGCCGCGCCCGATTTCCTAGTCGGTCGCGCACGCGCGCGAACGCAGGCCACGGCGCGGCAGCCGGCGCAGCGTTCTGCGCCTAGGGTGCGTAGATGGCTGCGCGCAGGGGCGCCTCCCGGCTTGTGTTGTGATGCGCGCCGAGGCGTGCAACGCGATCTGCAGTGCGATGTGCCGCGTGACATGTTCCGCGCCGCAGCGCGCGCTGCCACAGCCCACCGCGCCCCAGATGGTTGCGTTGCGCCGCCGTGAGCGCGCACGCCGGCGCGGACGCCGCGCTCAGCGTCCCTGGTGCAGGCGCTCGGCCAGCACCGCCGGCAAGCCCGCGGCGCGGATGGCGCGCGCCGTGGCGTCCACGTCGTAGGGCACGCGCAGCAGCGTGAGCACCTGCTTGTCGGTGTCGAAGATGCCGCAGGCGGCGCGCGGGTCCTCGTCGCGCGGCTGGCCCACGCTGCCCACGTTGCTCAGCGAGCGCGCCTCGCCCAGCTGCAGCGGCGACTCCAGCGAGTAGGTGATCGCCGGGCCCTCGAAGAAGGTGATGGGCACGTGGCTGTGGCCCACGAAGCCGCGCGCCGTGCGCATCTGGCGGAACGACTCGAAGGCGTCGTAGGGCGTCTGCAGGTAGTCGAACTGCTCGGGCTCGTGCACCGTGCTGTGCGCCAGCGTGATGCCGTCGTGCTCGCGCAAGAGCGGCAGGCTGCCCAGCCACTGCACGTGCTCGCGCGGCAGCACGCGCTGCGTCCACACCACGGCCTCGCGCGCGGCCATGTTGAACCAGTCCAGGTCGAGCTTGCCCGCCACGGCCCAGTCGTGGTTGCCGCCCACGATCACGGGGTCGAGCGCGCGCACGATCTCGACGCACGCGCGCGCGTCGGCGCCGTAGCCCACCAGGTCGCCCAGGCACAGCCAGCCGTCCACGCGCTCGGCCCGCAATGCCCCCAGCACGGCCTCGAGGGCCGCGAGGTTGGCATGCACGTCGCCGAAGACGCCGTAGCGCACGTCTGCTCTCCTGCGCGCAAGCCCGGCCGCGCACCGTGCGCGGCCGCCCTGCGAGCACGCCATGCTGCCCGCACGCGCCGCGCCTGCCGTCGAAGGGCGGGCCCGTGGTCCCGGGGGCCGCTGGTCCCGGAGCCCGCTGGTCCCGGGGGCCGTCAGGGCGCGCGCGCCGCGCTACCCCTCCCCCACCGCCGCCCCCTGCGAC
>JBJTIJ010000093.1:0-1933 GCA_046094945.1 Planctomycetia bacterium
GCGTCTTGACCGTGCCCAGTCGCTTGCCCAGTGCCTTGGCAGCCTGCCGCTCATCAAGCCCGTTGACCATGGCCAGCAGCACGCGCCACTCGGCCTCGCTCACGCCGACGCGCACCGCCAATGCGGCCGCCGACTTGGGCACCCGCAAGGCGTCGCCGTTCGGAGCACGCACGAAATCGGCTCCGCCTCCTCCGCCTCCTCCGTCGGCCCCGATCTCGGGCAGTTTCGCAATGGTCCTCGGCATTGGAACTCCTCCTGCGCAGCAGACTTCCCGAATTGGCTAGAAAGTACTACGACTTCCCGGGCCATGTCAAAGGCCATCTCAAGGCATGCGATTCACGCCTGCAACTAGATTCCCTGCGTGTCTTGAGCCCCCAATCCAACATGAATAGATTTACCCAAAGCACCCAATACAAGTCATACCCACGGAGGAGTTTTCATTTCACGCTCCGCGCCATCCATAGGCAGTTCAGGAGTCTTCCTTGAGCATCGTTTCAGATGGCGCGTGGCCTGCCGGAACCCTGCCACGCGTGGCATGGTGTATCTCCAATGTTCCTTCCCTCGCGGCCTGCTGTGCAACCAACTAGGCGCACAGGATGCCGCCCTCGGCCACGGGGTCGGGCTGCTGGGCCAGCGACTGGCCCTCGAGGGCGAGGCGGGCAAGGGCTGCGGCCGTCAGCAGGGCATCGAAGTCGTCTTCCCCCGCCCGTGCAGCCTGCACCCCGCCGGCATCGAGCTGCAGCCCGTGAGCCGCGAGCCACGCACTGCCCGCCAAGGCGTCGAGCGCGTGCCCGCGCACCGCGGCCTGCCTCTTGGCCAGCGCGCGCGGGCGGGCAGGCAACGCCGGCGAGAGGGCCACGCCGTAGGCCGCGCGCGGGTACATCTCGGCCAGCACGCACTGCGGCACGGCGAGCAGGTCGTGGAGGCTGCCCTCGAAGGGCCAGGCCGCGAACGCGACGCCGCGCTCGCGCGCCGCGACCACCCCGGCCCAGAGTGCCTGCGTGGCAGGGGCCACCTGGCCCGGGATGCCCAGCGTGAACAACGGCTTGGCGTGCGGTGCTCGACCACGAGCTGGGCACGCACGGCGACGACGTGGCGCGCGCCCAGCGCCTGGCGCAGGCCCGCGGCGAGGCCGGCGCGGCGCAGGAGCGCCTGGCCGCCCTGCACACCGAGCTGGCCGAGCAGCGCCCCGACACGCGGGAGGGTGATCGCACGCGTCTGGCGCGCGCCCAGCAGGAGCAGGAGGGGCGCCGGCAGGCCGCCGCAGAGAGGCGCCTGCGCAGCGAGGGAGCGTTGCAGGGCGACGGGCATCGCGACCTGGCGGCTGCCGCCAGCCTCGCCCGTGCTGCGCACGAGGCGGCTGAGGCCGCGCTGGCTCGCGTGCAGCGGCGCGTCGAGGCACTGGACTTGCTGGCGCTGGCCTTCGCCACGCATCGCCAGCAGCTGGTGGCGCAGTACACCCAGCCGCTGGTGGGCCAGGTGCAGCACTACGCGCGCTGCGTGTTCGGTGCCCGGGCACTGCCGGTGCTGGCGTGGGACGAGGAGGCCGGCGCCTTCGGCGGCCTGCATCTGGCGCGCGGCGCGGCCCATGCCTTCGACGCACTGAGCATGGGCGCACGCGAGCAGCTGGGCGTGGCCGTGCGCCTGGCGATCGCCAAGGTGCTGGCGGAGGCCCACGGTGGCTGCCTGCCCGTGGTGCTCGACGACGCCTTCTCGCACAGCGACGAGGGCCGCGGCGAGAGCCTGCTCGCGATGCTCGACCTGGCTGCGCAGGCGCGACGCGCGGCAGGTCCACCCGCCGGGCGCCCAGCGCGGCGTAGTCGTCGGGGCGACAGGTGAGCACGATCACCTGCAAGCCATCCTGCGCAGCCAGGTCGAGCATCGCCAGCAGGCTCTCGACGACGCCTTCTCGCACAGCGACGAGGGCCGCGGC
>JBJTIJ010000094.1:0-1718 GCA_046094945.1 Planctomycetia bacterium
AGCCCGCACACCGGCACCACCGAGGCGAAACGCTCCGGCGCCAGCAGGCCCAGCCACCACGCCCCCATGCCGCCCATCGACAGGCCCGTGACGTGCACGCGCGCCGGGTCGGCCCCGAGGCGGCCGGCCGCCTCGTCGAGCAGCTCGAGCAAGGCCGGAGCCAGTTCCAGCCATGTGGCCTCGGCGGGGCACAGGGGCGCCAGCACCAGCGCCGGGAAGCCCGGATCGTCCAGCAGGCGCCGCGCCAGCCCGTGCACGAGCACGCCCGCGGGCTCCTCGCCGCGCTCGCCGGCCCCGTGCAGGCACAGCACGAGCGGCCAGCCGCCGGCCTGCAGCGCGCCCGCATGCCGGGCGGCCGGCTGCGGCGCGCCCGGCTGGGGCGCCACGTGCCCCGGCGGCAGGTGCAGCAGGTAGCGCAGGCGCGTGCCGTCGCGGGCGTGGAAGCTGAGCGCGCGCGGGCCCATGCCACCACAGATACGCGCAAGCGCGGGCCAGCATCGCCCACGCAGGCCCTCGGCAGCCGGGGCAGCCCGGCGGCCCAGCGGCCACCGCAGCCCAGCGGCTAGGTCAGCCCAGCGGCCAGGCCAGCCCGACGACCGGCGCCCACGCGGGCGCCGGCGGCGGCTAGCGCTGCGCCAGCGCGGCCTCGATGGCGCGCTGCGGCGCGCTGCGGTCGTAGGAGGGGATGCCCTCCCACACCACGCGCCCGTCGCGGCCGATCACGAAGGCCGTCGGGAAGGCCGTCACGCCGTAGGCCTGCGTCATGGCGCCGCCCTGGTCGTAGAGCACCGGGAAGCGCACGCCATCGGCCGACAGCGCGCGCGCCACGCCCTGCGGCGTGTCGCGACGCCCGTCGGCGCAGTAGATGGCCGTGAAGCCCTGGCTGGCCAGGCCGGCGTACCACTGGTTCACGGTGGGCAGCACCGCGTGGCAGGCCGGGCAGGCCGGGAACGAGAACTGCACGTAGACGACCTGCCCGCGCAGCGAGGCCAGCGTGAGGCTGGCGCCGTCGAGCGTGCGCGTGCCGGCCGGCACCTCCGGGGGCACCTGGCCGGTGAAGCGCAGCAGCTCGCGGCTGGCGCCGCCGGCGCCGCCGCCACCAGAGGAGCAGCCCATCAGCAGGGCCGAGAGCACGAGGAGCGAGGCGATGAGGGGGGTACGCATGGCTGTGACGGTAGCAGGCCGCTGCGGCGCTCCAAGCCGCGCGGGGCCGGCGGGGCCCCGTGGCAAGGTGGTGCCCTGGCCGCCTGGCCCGTGGGCCCCGGCGCCGTCCTGCCCGCATCACGCGGCCTTCACGCGACCTTCACGCGGCCGGCCGCGCGGCAGGGGCCGCCCCCGAGCACGCCGGCGCCTACCAGAAGCGCTGGCGCCCGCCCTCCAGCGTGAAGGGCCGCTCGAGCTTGCGGCTCTCGCGCGGGCGCAGCCAGAACAGGCCGTCGCGGGGCAGGCCCTGCACCTCGACGGCCTCCGTGCCCGTCACCGGCACCTCGCGCAGCTCCTTCCAGCCCGCAGCCATCCACTGGCTGAGCACGTAGGTGGTGCCCGCCTCCAGGTGCAGCCCCGACACCCACGAGGTGAAGCCGGCGCTGCACCGGGAGGCGGGCACCACCTACGTGCTCAGCCAGTGGACGGCTGCGGGCTGGAAGGAGCTGCGCGAGGTGCCGGTGACGGGCACGGAGGCCGTCGAGGTGCAGGGCCTGCCCCGCGACGGCCTGTTC
>JBJTIJ010000095.1:0-2522 GCA_046094945.1 Planctomycetia bacterium
TGCCCTTGGGCGCCAGCTCCTCGGCCCACTGGCGCACCATGGCCTCCATGGCAGCCTTCATGACACCCAGCGGGTAGTCGGCGTTCATGAAGCGCGAGCCCAGGCTGGAGATGTAGACGATGTCGCCGCCCTGGCGTGCCAGCCACGGCACGGCCTTCTGCACGCACCACAGGTTGCCCAGCAGGTTGGTGTCCACCAGCTGGCGCGCGTCCCGCTCCAGCAGGCGCTCGGTGCTCTTGAACGGCGCGCGCGCCGCGTTGAGCACCAGCACGTCCAGCCGCCCGAAGGCGGCCCCCACGGCCGCCAGCAAGGCCTCGACCTCGGCCTTGACGGCGATGTCGCCGTGGAAAGCCTCGGCCCGGCGGCCCAGGGCGCGCACCTCGGCCTGCACGGACGACAGGCCGCCGCCGCCCTCCTCGCTGCCCCGGCGGCCATGCACGGCGATGTCCGCGCCGGCCCGCGCCAGCGCCAGCGCGATGGCGCGCCCGATGCCCCGGCTGCTGCCGGTCACGAGCGCGACCTTGCCGGAGAGGTGCTGCGGCCCGCCCCCCGGGACCTCGTCGGCCATGACGCGCCGGCCTAGCGGCCGGGGGCCACGGGCAGCGGCTCGGCAGCCGGCGCAGGCTGCGCCGGCACCGGGGCCTCGGCGCCCGCCGGGGCCTCGCCCGTCACGAGCGGGTGGGCCTGCACGGCCTTGCCCGACACGTCGGCGTACTCGGCCGAGACCGTCTCGCGCCGGCCCAGCAGCTCGTCGGTGATCGCGGCGTTGGCCGCATCCGTGCCGCGCAGCAGCTTGGGCGTCACCGTGATGAGCAGGTGCTCGCGCACGGTGGTCTTCTCCTTGCCCTGGAAGATCAGGCCCAGCAGCGGCAGGTCGCCCAGCAACGGCACCTTGTCCACGCCGTCCACCTCGCGGTCCTCGAGCAGGCCACCGATGACGGCCGTCTCGCCGCTGCGCAGGATCATGTGCGTCACCAGCGTGCTGCTGCTGACGCGCGGCAGGTCGATGAAGTTGCCCGACACGCTCAGGCGGTCGAAGCCCGGCAGCGGGCTGGTCTTGCCCGACAGCGCACGGCGCTGCGGGATGACCGTGAGCATGATCTTGTTCTCGCCCGGGATGACGTGCGGCAGCACCAGCAGCTGGAAGCCGACGTTCACGGGGCTGTTCTCGTCCTCGCTCACCGAGACCTCGAGGCCGCCGTTCTGGTTGGTGGCCGCGTCGCTGCGCGCGTAGCGGATGGTCTCGCCCACGAACACCGTGGCCTCCTGGTTGTCCAGGGCCAGCAGCTTGGGCGCCTGCACCACCTTCGTGGACACGTCGCGCTGCAGGAACTTCCACAGCAGCGAGGTCTCGCTGGTGCCCAGGCGGCCGTAGGTGAAGGTGCTCGCGTCGGGCTGGTTGTAGCGCGTGCCCGTGAGCAGCGAGGCCACGTCGCTGGCCCCGCCCAGGCTCCACGGCATCATGTGGAAGAAGTCCGAGCCCGACAGGCCCATGCCGAAGCCCTCGGTGTCGCCGGGGTTGAGGCCGATGTTGAGCGCGTCCTGGTTGGACGTGATCACGAAGCTCATGTCCACGAAGATCTGCGCCGGCTCGATGTCGAGGGCCGAGACCATCGACTTCAGGCGCTTGATCTTCGTCTTGATGCCCGTGTACAGCACCGCGTTCTGGTCGGACATGTACTTGATGTCGCCCTCGGGCTGCACGATCGAGCGCAGGCCGGCGATGATGGGGAAGTTGTCCTCCGCATCCTTCGGGTCGTCGCTGGGCACGTACACGTTGCTGCGCACCACGTTGGCGGCCTGCTGGGCGCCGTCGCTGCCGCCACCGCCGCCGCCGCTCTGCGGGGCGATCACGCCCTTGTAGGGCGCGTGCGGGCGCAGGTAGCGGAAGCGGTAGTAGTCCTCTTCCTTCTCCAGGTGGTCGACCGGCACCACGCTCAGCGAGCCGTAGTCGTCCTCGACCAGGGCGTAGCGCAGCACCGACACCACGCGCTCGAGGGCCGCGCGCCAGGGCAGGTTGCGCAGGCTCACCGTGATGCGGCCGGAGAACTTCTCCGAGATCACGATCGAGGCATCGCCGAACTTGGCGATGGACTGGATCACCTCCACCGCGTCGGCGTTGGTGAAGTCGATGGTCACCGGCGTGGGCCGCTGCACCTGCAGCAGCGTGGGCGAGGTGCGCACCAGCGTGCCGCCGATGCTGCGCGTGAGCAGGTCGAGCACCAGCAGCCAGTCGAGGTTGGTGACGCGCAGGCGAACCAGCTGCGCCTCGGCCTCGGGGGCCACCACGATGTTGACCTGCGTGCGCGGCTGGATGCGCTCGCGCACCACCTGCCCGAAGGGCGCGTCGGCCACGTCCAGGCTCAGCTTGCCGTCGCCCACGTCGTAGATGCGGTAGGCCTCGGGGTCGACGTCGCCGCCGGCGTGGGCGGCCGGCGCGTGGCCCAGCAGTGCGCACAGGCCCAGCAGGGCGGCGGCCGCCAGGGCCCAGGGCCGGGCGGCGCGGCGGCGGGGGGTGGCGC